>CACZSH010000015.1 GCA_902783785.1 uncultured bacterium
ACAGAGAAATGGTTTGCGGTATCGCAACAGATCCTCAATACGGACCAATGATGATGTTCGGTTTAGGTGGTGTATTCATTGAAGTTATGAAAGATGTAACATTCAGAATCGCTCCATTAACTGATGTTGATGCTGAAGAAATGATTAAATCAGTTAAAGCCTACAAATTATTGGAAGGTGCAAGAGGAACAAAACCTGCTGATATGAACCAAATCCAAGAAACATTATTGAGATTATCTCAATTAGTATCAGATTATAAATTCATTGATGAATTAGATATTAACCCATTGTTAGTATCAGAAAAAACAGGTGAAGGTATAGCAGTAGACGGACGTATCAAAGTTAGATTAGAAGAAGCAAAAGAAGCTTTAGGTTTGACTTGTTGTTCATGCGGCTGCGGATGCCACGAATAATCTGAAAAAATAAAATAACTAAAACGGCAATTAGCATGCTTGCTAATTGCCGTTTTGTATCTATAATATGAATATAAATAAAAAAAGGAATTTATATATGGGAAAAACAGCAATAATAATCCCTGCAAGATATGGTTCAAGCAGATTGGAAGGTAAACCGCTTTTAAAAGTTAATAATAAACCAATTATTCAATGGGTTTATGAAAAAGCGAAAACAGTTAAGTCAGTTGATGTTGTAATAGTAGCAACAGATGATGAGAGAATTTATAATGCCGTTAAAGATTTTGGCGGAGAAGTTGAAATGACTTCAACCGAACACAAAAGCGGCAGTGACAGAATAAAAGAAGTTGCAGACAGACATCCTGATTTTGAATATATAATAAATCTTCAAGGTGATGAACCTATGATAAAGGAAGAAATGATAGAGGCTGTTATAGATGGTGTTAAGAATCATAATGCAGATATATCAACCCTTATAAGACCAATTGAAGATAAATCGGAAGCTGAAAATCCAAATCTTGTAAAATGTGTAATTGATAATAACGGATTTGCTCTATATTTTTCACGTTCAAAAATACCTTTTGAAAGAAAAGAAAATCCTGCACCTTTTTACGGACATATAGGTATTTACGGATATACAAAAGAAGCCTTGGATAAAATGACAAAATCAGCACAGACTTCTCTTGAAATTGCAGAAAGCTTAGAACAATTGAGAGCAATGCAAATAGGAATGAGAATAAAAACATCAATTGTAAAAGAAAAACCTGTTGGTATTGACACAAAAGAGGATTTTGAAAATTTTAAAAAACTTATGGAGAATAAATAATTTAATTCATGAAAAAGCTATAAGAATGCATGTTTTGACATGAAAAAAAAATAAAAAATTTTAAAAAAAGTACTTGCTTTTTAATCATGTCTAAATTAATATATATTTAAGAAAATTAATAATAATTAATAAAGTAAATTTTCAACTATAAATAGCAAAGAATATAAGGAAAGATTATGACAGAAGAATTACAAACTGAAACAGAAGATCGTCAACGAATTTTGGTAGCTGATGATGAAGCAAGTATCAGAAGAATATTAGAAACTCGTCTAAAAATGGTAGGCTATGATGTAGTAGTAGCTGAAGACGGAGAAGAAGCAGTAAATGCATTTAATAAAAGTAATCCTGATTTAGTTGTTTTAGACGTAATGATGCCGAAAATGGATGGTTACGGAGTAACAAGAGAAATCAGAAGAACATCTGATGTTCCGATTATTATATTGACTGCACTAGGTGATGTTTCAGAAAGAATAACAGGTTTAGAACTTGGTGCTGATGATTATGTAATAAAACCATTCAGCCCTAAAGAATTGGAAGCTCGTGTAAAAGCTGTTTTAAGAAGAACAAATAGCAGAGAAGCAGTTGTACCTACAGGAAAAGTAACAAAGAATGTTATAACAACAGGTAATATTAAAATTGATACAGCAAGAAGACAAGTATTCCGTAAGAATGAAAGAATCAGATTGACAGGAATGGAATTCAGCTTGTTAGAATTATTAGTTAATAATTCAGGTCAAGCTTATTCTAGAAATGAAATTTTACAACACGTTTGGGCTTATCCGCCTGATCACAGAATTGATACTCGTGTAGTAGATGTTCATATTTCAAGATTACGTTCAAAATTGGAAACTGACCCTACAAATCCAGAGTTGATATTAACAGCTCGTGGTATTGGTTATATGTTCCAAAGAATAAATTAATTATTTAAATTAATTAATATTAGTAAAAAATACTTACTGTTCAGGTAAGTATTTTTTTTTTGACATAAAATTTTAAACAACTATATTAAAAGTCTTTAGTGATTGATTAGAACTCTTTTTTTCTGTCAAAATTTTAATTTTTGAATTTATATAGTTTGTATAAATTTGTTTTGTATTTTTTTCTATATTATTAGTAAATTTAGTTATTTTATTTTGCTCTTTGTTTTTTCTAAAAAGTTTTTCTGCATTTTTATAGAAAACTTTATCTTCAATTTCTTCGGCATTTTCAGGAAAAGATTCTCTTATTGCATTTTTGAACCTGTTTACATTATCAATATATTTTTCTCTGTTTGAATTTTCTCCGTTATCACCTATTGGAGCATCAGTGCCCCAGATAACTCTATCCGCACCAACACGTTTTATAGCTTCAATCATACTTTCAGGTTTTGTCCATGAAATTTCAAGATACAAATTGGCATCATTATTTTTTATCGATTGTTCGACAATATCAATACCTTCACGATTCCATGCTTCTCTTACATCCCAACACCATTTATCTCTGTGGTTTTGCAAATTTTTGGATTGAATTTCTTCTTCCGGACGCTCTCCGACTTTACCTAAAGGCACAATATTCATATGATATAGAACAACAGGTACATCAGGTGTTCTTTTTGCTAATTCATATATTTTTTTAGGATCTGCATTTCCATTTTCTGTATGGAATACACATGGTACTTTATATTTTTGTGCAATTTTCATGTATGGATTATATTTTTTATCATCAGCATCAAGACCTATTACCATTGGATGAAACTTTAATCCATAAAATTTATCTGTTTTTGAATTTAAAAGTTTATCAATATTTTCGGCATTTCCTGTATCTACTTCACATACGGCAAGTGGAATAAATTTATCGGCATTATTTGTTTTTTTGATATTTTCTAAAAGTTTTTTATTACCTTCTATTTCATCTAATATATATTTCCCGTCTTTTTTTGTCATATTTTCTATGGCAGATGTAACAAAAAATTTTACGTCATCAGATTTCCAATCGTATGGATTTCTATCTTTTGTGAGTGATAATAAATCTTCAGCGTTACAATTCATACCTATATGTGTATGACCATCGATAATATCATAGCCTCTAAAAGATAAAACAGGTTTTATTGGTGAAATAGTAAAATTCATTTTTTAAACACTTTTCTGTCTAAATAAAATATGTAAAAAATATTTTTGATATTTTATTTAATAATTTTTACACTTTTTAATAATCATCTATTACAGAATTTATTTATTGTTAATACATTCTTACTATTATTTTTAATTTTTCCTTTTCGTCTTCGTAATGTGAAAATTCAAATTCACCGTAATTATTTATATGTAATAAGCCTTTTATGTTTTCATCTTGTATATAATTTGGATTTAGCGAATATTTATAAAAATATTTGTTGGTATCATTTAGTAAAAGTACATTTTTATCTTTAAACGGTGGCTTTTTAATTATTATTTGGTCATTTGTAAATTGTGAAATTTTTATTATTTCAGTATTTGGAAATATTTCTCGTAATTCTGGAATAGTTAGTGCTACTATTTTGAATCTGTCAGAATTTTTTATAAGTTTATAGTATTTAAAATTAGAATTTACAACGCAGATTAAATTATTTTCAAAAATAAATTCATAATCAGAATTAAGTGTTACTGCAAGAGTTCCATCATCATAATAATATTCCGAGTATCCACCGCTTCCGTCAACGATTTTTCTTGTTAAAGTTATTTTTGATTTGTCACTAGATGAAAAAGACCATCCGGTTTTTGGACTGTATGTTACTTCATAATTATTTTCTACGCTATCGTATGCTAAAGCAGAATTCATTCCAAAAAATATTAAACTTAAAAATGATATTAATAGTGCTTTTTTCATTATTTTCTCCGATATTTTGAATTTTAGCATATGGTTTAAATATAATTCAAATATATTATATTTTTTTAACTCAAAATAAAGTAAAATTGATTTATGTCAGAATTTCAAGATTTAAAAAATATGGGATTTATTTTTCATCAAGAAAATAATCTTGGTGAAGCGGAAAAATATTATTTAGAGGCTTTAAAATTGGAAAATAATGCAGAAGTAAACAATCTGCTAGGAATAATTAATTTACAAAAAGGCAATCTTGATTTGGCTGTTGACTGGATAAAAAAAGCTATTAATATTGAAAAGAATGCATATTTTTTTGAAACACTTTTTCAAGTGTATATAAAAAAAGCTGATTTTCAAAAAATTGTTGAAATGGAAAATTATGTAGAAGAACTTTTTCCTAAAGAATTTTTTCTGATTTTTAATATTGCACTTGCAAATAAAAACTTGAATAACATAAAAGATGGGATTTATTATTACAAAAAAGCTGTTGAAATTAATCCGGATTCATATGATGCATGGTTTAATTTATCACATTTGTATGGTATTGAAGGTGAGACTTATAAAGCAGTTGAGGCACTTGAAATTTGTAGAAAGTTAAAACCAAATGATAAAGATACGGAATATTTTTATTCTATTGCTCTTTTAAGAATAAAAGATTATGACAATGGATTAAAATATTTTGAAAGTCGTATGTGTAAAGATATAGCTATTGCATCTCAAAATAAGACATATCCGAACAAAGCAACGTATAATAATCTTTGGAAAGGTGAAGATATTTCAAAAAAAACTATTTTTGTTTATTACGAAGCAGGTTTTGGTGATGTGATAATGTTTGCAAGATATTTTCCTTTATTAAAAAAACGATGCAGAAAAATTATTTTAAAAATACAAGAACCGCTGGCAAATTTATTTATAGAAAATCCTCAACTTGGTATTGATGAAATTATTTATAATTTTATTCCTGAAATTGATATAGATTTTGATGTTCATATTCCTATGTTAAGCCTGCCTTTTGTTTTAGGTTTAAAAGGGAATGATGTATTTATCGGGCATGAAGGGTATTTGAACATAGATAAAAAGAAAAAAAATGAATATAAAGAAAAATACTTTAATACTGATAAATTAAAAATCGGCATAAAATGGCAGGGAAATACTTATTATGATGTTGATAGAGTTATTCCGACAGAATCATTTTTTCCTCTAATAGATGTTCCTAATACTCAATTTTATTCATTCCAAACTTTTGAAGGTGCAGAAGAAGTAAAAAAACTTACTGAAAAATATAACGTTATAGATATTGGGAAAGATTTAACCGATTTTTCGATGACATCTGCAACATTGTCAAATTTGGATCTTGTAATTTGTAATGATACATCTTTGGCTCATCTTGCAGGTGCATTAAATATTCCATGTTGGATACTTTTGCCTTATGAAGTAAATTGGCGTTGGCATACGGATTTAAGTATTTGTGATTGGTATGACAGTGTAAAGTTATTCAGACAAAAATCTATTGGTAATTGGAAAAGCATTTTTGATGAGGTATTAAAAATTTTGCAAAATATTTAAGACTTTATTTATAATGAATGTAGGACTTATATGATAGGAAAAATTATGGAAAAATTCAAAAGAAAAAAAGATTTTATTTTCAGATTAGTAATATTTATTTTAGGTATGTTTGTCAGCTGTTATGGAATAGCAATTACAACAAGAAGTTTGCTTGGAACTTCTCCAATTGTTACACCTGCTTATGCAGTATCTTTGTTTAATATTCCTAAATTGGATTTTGGAATGACAACGTTTATTTTAAATGTTTTATTTTTATTGGGACAAATTATAATTTTACGTAAAAAATTTCCAATAATTCAAATTATTCAATTACCAATAGCTTTAGCAACAGGTTTGTTTGTTAGTTTGAGTATGTATTTGACTCAGTTTATTCATTCTGGTGCTTATTGGTGGAATATCTTACTTGTAGTTATAGGTTCTGCGGTTCTCGGATTGGGTATTGCGATGGAAATATGGGCAAATATAACTTATATGCCTGGTGATGGATTGGTTAATGTAATATATGAAACAACCGGATGGAATTTTGGAAAAATAAAAATATCCTTTGATGTTAGTTTAGTAGTTATTGCTGTGATTTTAACTTATTTTGGGTTACACGAAATATTTGGACAATGTGTTAGAGAAGGTACTTTAATTTCGGCATTAACTGTAGGTTTGTTTGCAGATATATTTTTAAAGGTATTTAAGTATAAAAAATAATGGTTTCAGAATTAATAGATAAATATATAGAAAATTCTAAAGTGAACGGTGTTCTGATAAAGTGGGATAAACCGATTATTAATATATATGTTATGCCGATAGTTGCAGGCATATCAGATAGAAATTTTTATGTATCAGAAATTCAACGTGCTATTTTAAATTGGAATAACATACTAAAAGAATGTGCTGTAAATATTCAGTTTAACATCGTAAATGTTGCCGAACAGTCAGATATTGTAATTCATTGGACAAAAGTCGGAAGAGTTTTTGAAGGAATGTGTAAATATCCTTCCGTAATTGGAGGAATTATAAAAAAAGTTTCTATTGATATTGGTTTGCCAAATTCATATTCGCCTAAAAATACGACAAATGAGAGTATTTTTGCAACAATGATGCATGAGCTTGGACATGCTTTAGGACTTGGTCACGGAGTTGATGTTGATGATATTATGTTTGTACCTCATCAAAAAAATATTTCTTTGCCAAGTGAAAATGATTTATTTGTGCTAAAAAAAATTTATTTATAAATCAAAAATAATGTTAAGAGATGTAATGCTTCTTTTACCTTGTGAAGCTCTTTAAAATCTGTTTAAAACTCAATTAAATTGTCATAATTTGTTTTTATGAAAAATTGTTTTTTATAAATACAAATAAAGGTGTTATTTTTTATATAAAATTTATTGCAATTATTTTTATAAGTATGTTATTATCTTTTTATTGTTTGTTTAAATCACGTGTTTTTTGCATAATTATTTTAAATAAGCAATATAATGGTTATCACACAAAATTATAAGGAGGCTTTATGAAATGAAAGATTTGCCGGTTAAACACAAAATGTCAAGCATTGTAGTAGCTTACATTTCAATTTCAATTGCCGTAATTCTTTACGGAACTACACTAACAGCAACAAAAATTTGTCTAAATGAATATTCGACTCTGTCACTTATGGCATTAAGAATGAGTCTTTCAGCAATTTTATTCATTCCGTTTTTCTTAACTATTTACAGATATGTAAAAATAGATAAAAGTGATTTCAAATATCTTTTTTTAATGGTTTTATGTGAACCATGTCTTTATTTTTTATTTGAAACAAATGCATTAAAATTCACTTCTTCAGGTCAAGCCGGTGTTGTAAGTTCTCTTGAACCGGTATTGATAATATTATTTGCAAGAATGATTTTAAAAGAAAGATTTCCAAAATTGGCATATATTGGACTTGCCATAGCAATATTCGGCTCTGTGCTTTTAAGCCTTACATCAGATGTTAATGCACTTGCACCAAGACCTTTACTTGGTAATGCGCTTCAACTGGGAGCTGAAATTTTAACGTGTATTAGTGTCGTAACAACTAAATATTTAATGGACAAATATCCGCCATTTTATCTTGCGGGTATAGCTGTTTTGGGTGGTGCAATATTTTTTACTTCAATGTGTTTTGTTACCGGTCAACCTATTCATTTAGTTCATTCTTCAAATACATTTATAATCGGTTATCTTGGTATTTTAACAGTAGTTGCTTATGCACTATATAATTCATCAATGAAAATTCTTTCTGCAAGTAAGGTTTCACCTTTCTTGTTTTTACTTCCAATTTCAGCATTATTTTTTGGTTGGTTTTTCCTTGGTGAAACTTCAAATATATTACAAATGATTTCTTGTTTTATAATATTTTTTGGAGTTTATCTTTGCCAATCTTTCAGTAAATATGTTGAGAAAAAAGAAAGAATTAAGTATTTGATTGATAATCTTGAATTTACTGAAACTAATGAAAAACAAATCCTTGAAGAATCTATGGTAAAAAAATAGGTTATTAATATATTGGTATTGGAACTAAATATTTGTAAAATTCATATTCTTTAAAATTTTTAGGTATACCTTCCCAATATCTGAATATCATTAAACCTTGTTTTTCAAGATTATAGCCAATATTTTCATTTTTTGTCAAAAGAGGATATACAAAAGGAATATCCTCTTTTGTTAAATTAATTTTTATTTCGTTTTGTTTTGCATAGAGTTTGTCATATTTATAAAAATTTGATATGCGTCTTTGTTTTTCTTGTTCAAAATCAATATTTTTTATAAAAATTTCTGTCGTTTCAGAAATAAATTTTATGTTTTCGTTATCAAGCATATTTTCATTTTTTACTATATTTTCAAAAGAATATTCGCATAATTGATAGTTTTCATCAGTTTCAAACTCATTATCTAAAATTTTGTCTGAATAAAGATATGCTCCGTTTTTTATTCCGTAATTCGGTTGAAAGAATTTGCGTAAAGAATTAAAGGATGCTAAGCCTTTTGGTTTTGAATAAAAAGAATGAGCATTATCAACAATCAAATTTTTATATTTTTTTTCTAAAACTTCAACATTTTTTGAACAAATCCCAAAATAATTTGGATATAGAATAAAATCATTTTTATTAAAATCATAAACCGGCATAAAATCTTTATCTATGTGATAAAAATTTATATTTACGTTTTCTTTGCGTAATGCCGATTTAACAGTATTACAAATATAATACGGAATATAAATTGATTTTATATTATATGCCTTTACTATATACTTTAGACAATTTCTGGCGGTATTTAATTTAATTATATATTTGTGCATAAAATAATTTAATCGCATAAAAAAGAAGATTCAACTTAATTGTTGAATCTTCTTTTTGTTATAAATGTATTTTATCTGTATAAATCGATAACACGTTCTTGTTCAGTCATTTCAGCGGCTGTTTTAGGTTTGTTTCCTTGTGATTTTGAAGCTTCTTCAGGAGTTTCACCCATTTCACGAGGTCTTGAAGATCTGTCAGATCTTGTAACCATGCTTGCACCGTATGCTGCTGCAGCCTGACTTACATATTTTGCTTGTTGTTCTCTTGATGGAACATCTTCCGGTTTTTCGCCCATTTCACGAGGTCTGTAATTATCACCCTTTGCTTTTTGTGCTTCTTGATATTTTACCGCTTTTGCCATATCTTCAGGTGTTTCTCCCATAGATCTTCTATATGGTCGATCACCATAAGTTGTACCAAAATATTGAATACCCGTAAACATAAAACTACTCCTTAAAACTTATTTAACACTACACAATTATATAAAATAAGCTTCAAAGTAAAAATTGACCATGTTTTCAGGCATGTTTACAAAATTGTTACAATGCTTTAATCTAAATTTATATAGTTAGTATTTTTTATTGCTTGCTTTATTTCTTGTAAAAATTTTCTACATCGTTCAACTTCTGTCTTGTCGAGTGTTTTTTCAATAACAGATAATATTTTTTTCATTTGATTTTCTGTGTTTTTAAAGACTTCATTACCTTGTTTTGTTATTATTATTTTTTTTATAATTCTATTATTTTTTATGTCTTGTATTCTTTCTATATAACATTTTTGTTCTAATTGATTTAAAATTTTGCTCACATGAGATTTACCTTTTAACAAAGCGTTAGTTAAATCTATCTGGCAGCATTCTGGATTTTGAGAAATATAATCTAAGATAAGAAATTCATCAAAAACCAAATTGTATTTGCAACTTTTTTTAAAGTTTTGCGCTCCAAACAAACGGCAAATTCTGGATGCTTGGTCTAAATCAAAAAATAAAGTGTTTATACTTGTTTTTTTATTCATAAATTAATTATACCATGCTTGAATGTGATTTTTATTTATGATAAATTTATAACAAATTGGTGGAAAATTCCACTAATTTAAAAAGGGCTAAAACTTGGAAAATGTATCAAATATAGCACAACAAGGAGAAAATAAAATTAATCCTTGGTTAATTACAATACCGTTAGTTACGGCAGCATTTTTATTTGCACTGAATGAAACTATTGCAAATGTTGCGTTGCCTTATATTGCTGGAACAATTTCAATAAGTAGAAATGAATCAACATGGATTGTTACAAGTTACCTCGTTGCAAGTTCTGTTGTAATACCTACAATTGGTTATTTTTGTAGGGTTTTTGGAAGAAAAAATTATTTTATTTTTAGTATTGCATTATTTACAATAGCCTCTCTAATGTGTGGTTTATCACGTTCTATGGGAATGGTAATTTTATCAAGATTTTTGCAAGGTGTAGGTGGTGGTGCTATATTACCTTTGGTTCAGGCTATTATGATGGAAATTTTTCCGCAAAAAGATTGGGGAAAAGCAATGTCATTGTATGGATTTGCTTTTGTTATTGCCCCAATTTTAGGTCCGGTAATAGGTGGTTGGCTTACTGAAAATTGGTCTTGGCCTTGGATATTTTTTATAAATGTTCCATTTGGTGCAGCTTGTGTATGGTCTATTTCAAAACTTGTGTCTGATCCTCCTTATGCACAAAAACAACAAGGTGCAAAAATGGATTTTTTTGGTTTTAGTATGCTTGCTATTTGGATTTTACTTTTACAAATTGTTTTAGATAAAGGAAATGATGCAGGATGGTTTGGTGCTACTTGGGTTTGTTGGCTTACAGGTATTTCTACAACTGCAGGAATTTTATTTTTTTATTCTCAATTTAAAAATAAAAAAGACCCGCTTCTTAATTTGCGTTTGTTAAAAGATTTAAATTTTCTATTCGGAACTTTAATTCAAATGGTTTTATTATTTGTTCTTATAGCTTCAGCTATGCTTTTACCGTCTATGCTTCAAAGTTTAATGGGATATACAGCATTCTTAGGTGGTGTTTCAATGCTGCCTCGCGGACTTGGTAGTTTATGTGGATTGGCTATTTTGCTTGTTTTTAACAACAAAGTTCCTGAAAAAATATCTTGTTTAATTGGATTGATTTTAATAGGTTTAGGTGGATTTTTATTTGGTTTATTAAATTTACAAATCTCTCTTTCAAGTGTATTTATTCCAAATTTCTTTTATGGTGTAGGTATGGTTATGTCTATGACTCCTGTTATAAATCTTTCATGTGCTACTTTAAAAAAAGAAGATTTAACAATGGGTAGTTCTTTGCAAAATTTAATGAAAAATTTAGGTGCATCTTTTGGAACTTCTCTTGCTACAACATGTATTTCAAGATTTTCTCAAGTTCACCAAAACATGATGGTTGGGTATTTAAATGACTTAAATCCTGTTTTTGCAGAAAGAGTTCAAGGTGCTACAATTAATCTTTTTAAATATGTTGGAGATTGGGCAACAGCAAATTATATGGCCCAAAAACAAATGTTTTTCTCGCTTATGGAACAATCGACTCTTTGGGCATTTATTGATACATTCAGAATTTTTGCCCTTGCAAGTTTTGTAATTATACCTCTACTTTTGTTAATGAAAGAAGATATGAAAAATAAAATATCTCCACCTGAATCATAAAATTTTATTTTTATTTAATAGCAAAAGTTACATTTGAAACTGCAGTTACTTTCTTTTCAATTGAAGACAAATCATTATATCCTGAATCGCTAACATCATTTGAATCAACTGGTGTTATTTGGAATACTCCCATTTTTGCAGAACGGATTTTTCCTAATCTGTTATGGTTTGATTTTAACATTGATTTAGCGCGATTTCTTGCATCTGTTGTTGCAGATTGAAGTAATTTTACTTTTAAATTTGCAAGTTCAGAATAGTGATATTGCGGTTGTTCATAGCTTGAAATATTTATACCTTTATCAGTTAATTCTTGATAACTTATTGTCAAATCTTTTAATTTTTCAACATCATCTGTTGATACTTTTATTGGCTGAGTATAATTGTAGTAATCTATAATATTTGTAGAATATCCGTTAGAAGGATTTGTTTTGTATGTTTCGTAGCTTTCAATCGGTTTTATTTCTATTTGCTCTTCTTTAAAACCTTTTGAAATAAGATATTTTTTTACTGTCGGAATTTGTGCTTTTATTATTTTATATGCTTGAGAGCGTGTTGGAGCTTTTGATTTTATTGTGAAAGTCCAATTTGCACTGTCTGATTTTACAATTTCATATGCAGAACCTGTTACTGATATATTATCCTTCGAAAGATTTGTTGTTGAAACAATTGCTGCAAATATTATACCTATTGCTATACATAAACCTAGAATGGCTATTTGAAAATCTTTAAATTTTTCGTACATAATTTCTCCTTTTGTCAAAATAATTTTATCACAAATTATTTTATTTTTTTAAGAGATGAAATAAAATTACTCGTTTGTATATCTCCATCAAATTTTGTTAAAAATACTTGAGCATTATCTTCACCTGTTTCGAGTTCAGGAAGCATAGAAAGTTCAGCGGCATAATAACTTTCATTTTCTTTAGCACCTAACGGAACTTTTTGTGCAAGGGAGCTTAATGACATACTTCTTAACGCACCCATTAATCCTTTTCGTTTGTTACTGAATTTTATGTATATTCTTAGTGATGCATCCATTGCTTCTAAATCCATTCTACCTACAATAAATGAGCTTAATTGAGGTGAAGATGATTTTATCATCATTCTTTCAACTACGTTGTTTTTTATAGCTAATGTTCCGTTAATATTTTTAAATGTACCTTCAGGAACATTTACTATATCAATTAATGTTGAAGGACTTATCATAACAATAGGATTTCTGAATATTGCTGCCATATTAAGTATGTATTGCACCAGTCCGAGTTTTGCAATAGAACCATCATTTATATCAAACTTGATTTTTCCGTTAAGTTTCATGTTTTTATCTGTATTAAAATCTAATAAAGCACTTGCTTTACCAGATATTTCTTTTGGTAAATTCAATGTAGAGGATGCAATAATATCGGCATTTACGTTTCTTGCTCCTAATTTTACGGAATATTGTTGTTTTGCCATATCACAATGAACTTTTAGAGATGAAAATCCTTCTGCAAAATCAAATTTATTTGATTTAATTTCTAAAATACCTTTTTCTGTTAGGGTTAATATTGCGTGTAAGTTTCCAAAATTGATTAATTTGTATTGTCCTTTTTTTACATGAAAATTACAATTTTTTATTGCAACTAAATTAGGCACAAATTCTATTGGTTTATCTTCTTCTTTTGTTGATTGATTTTCATTAGATTTTTCCTCTATTTCAAAGTATTTGGTTGAAATATCGCTTCTTGCAATTTTCATTTCTGCCAATCGTTTTTGGAATTGTTTTCTTTGTTCTTCTGTTAATTTAGGTCTTGGTGCAAATGTTTGCATTACTCTATCAACATCAAGTTCATCAAATGTCATATCAACATTTTTAATTACAATAGGAAATATCATTCTATTTTGAATATTACCGTCGAACTTGTATTTTGAGCGTCTTAGAGTCCCGTCGGCAACTAAATGAATATTATTTCTATCTGTGAATATTTTTCCGTTTTTTATACTCAATCCTTGTCCGACAACTCGTACATCTTTCATTTCCATATCGGCAATGATGTAAGGGTTTTTGGTATCATAATTATCATATTTTAAGTTTCCGCTGAAAGTTCCAAATCTGAACAATTTTTGATTTACTAATACATTGAAAAATTCACTTGGCAGCGGATCAGGAATATTAAATGCAAGTTCTTTTATCCACCCTGTTGCCATGTTGATTTTACTGCTGATTGATACCAAAGGTTTTGAAGTTGGCTTTCCTTTTTCTGAAATAAATTCTGAAATATAATAGTTTATGTGTTCAATTTCAAGCTCGTCGCCTTTCATTATCAATTTTAGGCCTAAAGCTCTATCGAATTTATTCGAACTTATTGTAGAATTTTCAACAAGCAAATCTCCGCCTTTTGGTATTTTTGCACCGCCTGCAACGGTAACTTTACCGCTAATATCATAATCTATTTTTAGTGCAAATTTTGCCAATCCTTTTAAATTAAGTTTACATCCTGCAACTTTTGATACATATCTCGCAAGTTCATCACTTGCGTAGCCAACAACAGCAAGCATTGTATCCGCTGTTTTTGTATAATTTTTTATCGTACCATTTATATCTATATCGTTTATTTTTGATTTTCCGTAGTATCCTTCTATATCATTGATTTTAATATTTTTAGGGTCAATATCTATTGAACCGTTTGTTATAGTAAACGGAAGATTTGCAACAGGAATAAGTTTTGCATTTATTTTTTTAATTTTTACTTTACCGTTTATGCCATCATTTTTAAGGTTGAAATTAAACTTAAAACCGCCGTTTAAATCTTTGAAACATGCGAGAACTTCTTTTCCGTTTGGAATAATCAAGTTTGAATCAAGAGCTTGTTTTACGTTGTAAATATTAAAGTTATCAGAGCTTATATCAAAATTGTAATTATTTTCTCTGTCTATGTATCCGTTTATTTTTACCAATGACTTATCGACGATAAATTTAAAATTGTCAACATTGATTTTATAGTTTTTAAAATAAATGGTATCAAAATCTTTAAACAATAGTCTTAATTTTTTATCATCATATTCAATATCAGTAAGTATAGAAAAATGTACGTATTTAGGCTCTTTTGCTTTTGTAATAAGAATATCTTTTGCAAGAAATTTTATTAAAACATTATCTTTAGGTTTATATAAGATTTTACAATTTTTTAAATACAAATCAGAGTTAAACCAGCGAATCTTATATTCAAAAGGTTTTTGTTCCTGTTCTTCTCCTGATAGAGATTGAAGCTTGTTTATGTCTGCAAAAATATCATCAGCACCGACTTTATTTAAGATTATTTGTTTTTTCAATATATTTTTATATGATATTGAACTGTCTAAATTTTTTATGCTTAAAATTATTTCATTATCTTTTTTAAGAGTTATATTATCAGATTTAAATTCTATATTAGGGTTTAAACCTGTTTTTAAAACCGGTTTTTCTACAACTAATTCAGCACCAATAGAGTTTTTAACTGTATCTTGAATATAATTAATTACATTTTTGTTTGAAACAGCATGAGGAATTACGAATAAATATACAAAAATTGGCAAAGACAATAATATAATCGCGCAAATTAATAAAATAATAAGTACTCTTATATTCTTTGACATCTTAAAATTAACCCCTTCTCTGACTTGCAAATTATATCATATTTTATGATAATATACGAATATGAAACGAATTTTAATTATTTTATTTACACTGATATTAACACAAAGTGCTGTTTTTTGTACTGACGAACAGTATACTACAAGTAATCTTAGTGTATATAGCAAAAATAATAAATTTGGTCTAAAAAACAGTAATGATGAAATAATTGTAAAAGCGCAGTATAAAAAACTTATTCGTTTGGGAACTTCTTCTTGGATTATTCAAAAACGAAATAAATTTGGGCTTATAGATTGTAATGGCAATTATTTGATAGTGCCAAGATATTCTCATGTAGAAAGAATGTTTGATAAATGGGTAAAACTTGGTAATGAAAAAGATTATGGTCTATATGATGAAACAGGAAAGATATTAATTCCTCCAATGTTTTCTTCAATAGAACCTCTTTTCGGACATAAATTTTTAACATACAGAAATTATAAATACGGTATATATTCAGATAAAGGAGAGATGTTACTCGATAATGAATATGATTATATATATATGCCGACACCGGCAACTTTAAAAATAAAATACAATGATAAATGGTTTGAATTTGAAAAAATTTCAAATGAAGACCTTGCAACTTTGCCTGAGAACACAATAAAAGTTAAAATGAGTGATGAAAGTTTTAAAGTTAGCAATGTTCTTATAAATACTGGTGTCGGAACAGGATATTCCGTAGTAACGGCAACAGATTATCTTTTAAAAATATTTTCTGCAATATCACCTTCTTATGAACAAACAATAGATGATTTAATGCTTTCTCAAGGTGCGGAAACAGTATCAATTTTTATGAAATTAAGCTGGATACCAAAATTTCCGTTTGTATATGCAAAAAAATATTATAATAATTTGGTTACTCCAAATAACGGCCCTCTTGCAGAAGTGAGAAATGATATAAAAGAGCAGTTAAAATAAGTATCAATATTTTAAAAAGTTTTAAAAAGTAAAATCTTGAGCTAAATATTTGAAATTAAAATTGTTTAGTTTCTGATTATATCGTTAATTCAATTAAATTATTTTCAGGGTCTGATATAACACTTTCATAATATCCATCACCGGTTGTTCTTGGTTCTGATATTATTTTATATCCGTCTTTTCTAAAATTTTCAGTATATTCAATTACTTTTTCTTTACTACCAAGGGATATAGACAAATGTGCATATCCAAGTGTATTTTCGGGTTGTTCATTGATAATATCGGCTTTAGACATTATCTCTAATCTTGTACCATTATCAAAACTCAAAAAATATGACTTAAATCTTGTTTTTTGATTATGATATAGTTCTGAGGAATTTACTCCAAAGTATTTTTCATAAAAATGTCTAATTTTTTCTAAATCTTTAACCCATAGGGCAATATGTTCTATCTGCATTACTAATTATCTATATCCTTAATCTTTTTAGCAGGAACACCTGCGATAACACAATTATCAGGAACATCTTTTGTTACAACTGCGCCTGCTGCTATTACTACATTGTTTCCAACAGTTACACCTGCAACAATAGTTACTCCTCCTCCTATCCAAACATTATTTCCAATGATAATTGGTTTTGCGTATTCAAGACCTTTGTTCCTCGTTTTTGCATCTAAAGGGTGTTCTGCAGTATAAAATCCGCAATTTGGTCCAATAAAAACATTATCTCCAAACTTAACTTTTGCACAATCTAAGATTACAAGATTATGATTTGAATAAAAATTCTCACCAATTTCAATATTATAGCCATAATCACAATAAAAAGGCTGTTCTATCCAAAATTTATTTTGAAATTTACCTATAATTTGTTTAAGAAGTTCTTTTCTTTCATCTAACTTATCAGGTAAAAGATTATTATATTTATGGCATAAAGTTTTGCACTTTATTCTTTCGTTGAATAAAGTTTCATCATTATCCGGCGTATATAATTCACCATTTAACATTTTTTCTTTTTCTGTCATAAAATTAAATCTTCATTTCTGTTAATCTTTTGCCTAAATCAAAAGCTTTTTCAAGATCTTTTGGGAATTGAGTTTCTTTAACTTCTTTTTTGTGTTCTTCACTAAACATATTACAGTTATATTTTGAATAGTCGTTGAATTGGTATGTATCACATATATTCAAAATTTCGCAATAACCATAAATCATTTTGAAAGCCCATTCATTTGCACCCAATATTGTAGGATAATTGTAATTTGGCATTAAATTTTCAGGAACATTCATAGTAAAAATTAATCCGACAGGAATATTCCGTTTCAAATTACGCATTGGTTTGCCATTTTCATCAACCATATATGTTCCGCCTGCAAAAAGCATTCTTTCTAATAGATTTCTAAACATCCCAGTTGGGTATGAATAATAAATTGGACTACCGATTATAACCGCATCTGAATTTACAATTTTTTCAAGTATAGGTCTTAAATCATCTTTTATTGCACATAAACCACCTAAATCTATACCTTTTCTTTTACAAGCAAAACAACTCATACAACCTTTAAAATTGATATCTACAAGGTTTATATATTCAACTTCTGCATCAGCAGATTCTGCGCCTTTTTGTGCTTCTTTTAATGCCAAAGCCGTATTAAAATTCTTTCTGGGACTACCATTTATTATTATTACTTTTTTCATTATAT
This sequence comes from uncultured bacterium, assembly GCA_902783785.1. GTDB lineage: Bacteria > Cyanobacteriota > Vampirovibrionia > Gastranaerophilales > Gastranaerophilaceae > UBA791. The sequence goes on from CACZSH010000015.1 coordinate 17,912, forward strand.
TAAACTCCTTAAAATTTAATACTGTTATATAAAATTACAAGCGTAAATAGGTTTTTATCTTCTGAAATATATTAAAAATTCATAGATTAATACTATCATAAAAATTTTTGATATATAATTGCAGTACAAATATAGGATGTGATTTTCATGCAAAATAATATATTAATGCCCGGAGATTCGGCAGGAAATTATAATAAAAAGTGGACAGAAACTTTTGATTTAAAATTTTTAATTTTATGGGTAATTTTATTTGTATTTTTACTTAGCTGGACAATTATTTTTGATCCAAATCTTTTTAGTGCAAAAGAATTTTTCTTAAGAGCCGTTATAAAATTATTTGTTATGATGGTTTTAGCCCTGTTAGGCGGAATGTTATGCCGTCATTATTGTAATACAGATGAAAAAGGCTATATTACAACATCTAAAAATAAGTGGTTTAAGGTAAATTATACGAGAAAAATTCAACACTTTGCGGCTTATCTTGTACCTCTATTAAGTCCTCCGACTGTGCCATTAGGGATTCTTCCACACCTTTGGGAATCTTTATTTGTTTTGTTTATGTTTTTAGTATTGATAAAACCAATAAGAGAATTTTCAAAATTTTTTATGTTACAGTTTAATTCGTTAGACAGACCTGAAGATAGACCAAATACTTTGAAATGGATTATTTTAGGTAATATGTTGCCCGGGCTTTTGCTTATAACAGTATTTAAACAACTTTTTGAAACTCATTTACACTTGCCTTTATTAGCATCAGTCGTTGTTTTAACTGTTGCTATAGGTGATGGTTTGGCTGAACCTGTAGGAACATATTTAGGTAAGAAAAAATATATTGTTCCTTTATGGAATTTAAAACACAGATATGTTCGTTCTTATGCGGGTAGTGCTTGTGTTTATATTGCTGCTGTTTTATTTTTGTTGTTGTTTAGAGAACAATTTGCAAATCCACAAGAATTTTGGTCTGCTATGATATTGTTCCCTCCTGTAATGACTTTTGCAGAAGCGTTAGCTCCTCATTCAATGGATACTCCTATTATGATGTTGATAGGATTTTATCTACTATTTGGCATTTGTGCAATTTTTTAAAAATTTATAACAAGAAAGGAAATGATTATGCGTAAATTTTGTAAATTATTAATGTTAGGTTGTTTGTTAATTTTATTTGTAACTAATACAGCTTATTCTGCTCAAAAAGAGGTTTTATTAAAAACTACTTCTACATGGGATAAGTCAGAATATAAAACTTTAAAAATTAAAAAGCCGGAAGTTACTGTATTGAAAATTGTTATAGGTAAGGGCGAATCTTTAGCTTTACATAAACACAATTTAGTAAATATTGCATACGTAAAACAAGGAACATTAACTGTTATATCTGATAAAAATGATAAGATAACAATAAAAGAAGGGGAGGTTCTTCCTGAATTGATAGGAAAATATCATTACGGTAAAAATACAGGAGATAAACCTGTTGAACTTATAGTTTTTTATATTGGAGAAAAAGGTACACCTTTGTCTGTTAATAAAAAATAATAAAAGAAGGATTTTTTTGATATGAAAAAGTTTTTTATAACGTTGATGGTAATTTCAATAGGTAGTTTTGTTCCTGCTTTTGCGGATACTATTTCCTATGACAAAACTGATTTTGCAGAAATATCTACAATGATAGACGATGCAGCATATGATATAAGATATTATTCTGCAAATAATTTTACCGGAAAAAGAATTGATGGTTATAAAGCTCCAAGAGCATATATGACAAAAGAAGCTTTAAAAGCCCTTTCAATAGCTGCAGAAGATTTGAGAAAACAAGGTTATAGACTTTTAATTTGGGATTCATACAGACCACAAAAAGCAGTTGATAATTTTGTAGAATGGATAAACAATCCTAAAGATAAAGGTGATAAAAGTTTTTATCCAAAACTTAAGAAATCAGATTTATTAAAAGGTCAATATATTATGGAAAAATCAGGACATACAAGAGGCAGTACTGTTGATTTAACTTTAATTAAAAAAGACGGTTCTTTTGTTGATATGGGTGGGACTTTTGATTTATTCTCCGAAATATCTCATCCTGATTATAAAAAAATATCAAGAGCTCAAAAGAAAAACAGAAAAATTTTGCATAATGCGATGATTAAGGCAGGCTTTGTAGGAATAGATTCAGAATGGTGGCATTTTACATTAAAGGATGAACCTTATAAGGATACTTATTTTGATTTTGATGTTGAATAATTGAATAATCTTTTAATAAAACAAAACCGATAACTATTGTTATCGGTTTTGTTTTATTAGTGGTTAATTTATTATTTTGATTGTAGCGGTTCAAAATCTTCTACACCATGTTTACACAACGGACAAATAAAATCAGGTGGTAATTCTTTGCCTTCATAAACATATCCGCAAATTTTACATACAAAACCTTCTTTTTGTTTTTCAGGTCTAACAACAGGTTTTATATTTTTTAGATAATAAGAATATGTTACTGATGGTACGTTAGAAATTATTTCATCACTCATTACATCGGCAGTAAATAAGATATGTGTTCCGTAATCTTTTTTATCAATAACTTTTGCGCAGATTGTTGAATTTGAATATTTGTTTATTGCCAAAATACCGTTTTCTTTTCTGTCTGTGAAATTACAGTCTTTAAATTTATCTGTATCTCTGCCTGAGCAGAATCCGAATTGTTTAAATAAACTGAATGGAGTTTCTTCTGTTAGTATAGAAACATTAAATTCTCCTGTTTTTTCAATAACTTCGCAAGTATAGTTTTGTTTATTTACAGCAATAGTAATTCTTTTTGGATTATCCGTTATTTGATTTACCGTATTTATAATACATCCGCAATCTCTTTGCTTTTCATCTTTTGCACTCAATAAATATAATCCGTAACTTACGTTGAACATAGGATTTGTAATATCAGGTTTTATAACTATTGATTCTGCAATTTTGTCTGCCAGTTCGTTAATTTGATCTTCTTGAGATTGTTTAAGTGATGATTTAACTGTTAGTGTCGGCTCAATAATTTCAACATTTTTCATTGTTGAGAAAAGTTCTTTTATAAGTTTGCCTGATGTTGGCGCCCAAGAACCGTTTTCAACTATTGCAACTGTTCTGTTTTGTAGGTTATGTGCTTTTAATTCAAGTAAAACAGTTTCCATGTTGCTAAAAATACCTGCATTATATGTTGCAGAAGCAATAATTATGTGAGAGCTTCTGAATGCTTCTGAAACAAGATATGAATAGTGAGTTTTAGAAACATCATACATTTTGATATTTTTAATTCCTTTATCAGCTAGTTTTGTTGCAATAATTTCTGCAGCATTTTCTGTATGTCCGTATATTGAACCGTAAAGAATTAAAACAGTTTGTTCTTCTGCTTCATAAGTACTCCACTTTTGATATTTTTCTACAAACCAGCCTATTTTATTTCTCCAAATAGGGCCGTGTAAAGGACATATCATTTTTATATCAATAGTTGAAGCTTTTTTTAGTAGTGCTTGTACTTGTGTTCCATATTTACCAACAATATTTGTATAATATCTTCTTGCATCATCAAGCCATTCTTCTGTAAAATTAAATTCATCCGCAAAAATACTTCCTCTTAATGCGCCGAATGTTCCGAAGGCATCTGCTGAAAATAAAATTTTATCTGTAATATCATAAGTTACCATAGCTTCAGGCCAATGTACCATTGGTGCCATAACAAAAGTAAGAGTGTGCTTGCCTGTATTTAGAGTATCTCCTTCTTTTATAATCATTACTCTTGAATCAATATCAAAATCAAAGTAATTTTTTATCATAGCTAAAGATTTTGCATTACAAACTACAATTGCTTCAGGATATTTTTCTGCAACTATTTGTAGCGTCGCAGCATGATCGGGTTCCATATGATTTACGATTATATAATCAAGTTTTTTACCGCTAAGTTCGTATTTAATATTTTCTAAAAATTGTGAACATACTGAAATATCAACTGTATCTAAAAGAATTGTTTTTTCATCTTTTAATAAGAATGAATTGTACGAAACGCCTTTTGGAATAGGATAAACATTTTCAAAAAGTTCAAGTCTTCTGTCATTTGCTCCTATCCAAACTAAATCTTCAGTAATTTTTCTTGTATTTTGCATCTATTTTTCCCTTTCAAAATTATCTTTTTATATTTTAACACAAGCATATTAAGATTAAATAAAAAATCTTGTATTCAGTGTAAATAGAGAGTAATATTTTGTTAAGGAATAGAAAATATTGAGAAAGTATTACGTTCATATTTTATTAATAATTTTAGGTACGGCACTGTATTTTTTTGCACATTTTCAACGTGTTGCTGTTCCTGCACCAATATTTGATTTGTTGCAATCAGAGTTAAATGTTTCCGCAATAAAAATAACTGCTTTTAGTGCGATATTTATGTATAGTTATGCACTAAGTACTCTTTTTTGTGGGATTTTAGTTGACAAATTTGGTGGTGTAAAAGTCTTATTATTTGGCTCAATTATTTTTTCAATTGGCTCAATTTTATTTTCGAATACGGATATAATTTCATTAATGTATCTTGCAAGAAGTTTAACAGGTTTTGGCGCTGCAACTTTTTATTTAGGGCTTTTACATGAAGCTAAGAAATGCTTTCCTGATAAATATTTTGGTGTCGCAATTTCTATAATTCTTTTTACGGGTTATACAGGTGGAGTTTGTGCAAATGCTCCGTTTGTAACTGTTTCTGAGGTGTTTGGGTGGAAGAAAGTTTTGAATATTATTGCAATTATTTCAATTATTGTAACTTTATTATTTCTTTTGGTTCAGCATCTTTTAAAAAGTATTCATGAAAATGACAAAGTGCATATTAGTTTTGAGCCTTTTAAAAAGGTATTGGAAAATAAAAATAATTTTTATATTTTTACGTTTGCAATACTTTGTACAGGTTTGCATTACGTTATAATGACAGTTTTAGGCGTTAAATTTTTAAAAGATTTTTTAGGCTACTCTTTACAAGTTGCATCTTTAATCTTATCATTTCTAGTTATTATTGCTGCATGTTCAGGAGTTATTCTTGCTTATTTAAGTAAGGTTATAGGAAACAAAAGAGTAATATTTTTGAGATTTTTAGCTTTTAGTTCTCTTATTGTTTTTAGCATAATATCAGTTTGCATAATTTTTAATATAAAAACATCTATAATTTCAGGACTAATTCTTTTACTGGCAATAAATGGCGGAAATACGCCTTTAACTGTTCCGATAATTGCAAACACAAACAGTTACGAAATCAGAACAACAGCTATTAGTGTTATGAATAGTATTTCATTTATATTTGTAGGTTTAATGGCAGCTTTTATCGGATTTTTAATGGACTTTTTCCCTATTGCGGGAAAATTAAACGGGCACATTATTTATTCAAATAAAGCATATTTAACAGTATTTTTATTTTTTGTTATTTTGGCAATTATAGAAATTTTTATGACATTTAAAATTAAAGAAAAGTTATAAAATTTTACGTCCAATAAACTTTAAAATTTTTTATTTCTTCGAGAGTTTGGTCGTATTTACCCCTAAAACAAATACATCTGTCATCAATATATAAAAATGACGGAATTTTTACATTGGTTACATCTTTAAAATATTTATCCAAATTATTTTCTAATAACCATTTAGAAGAAAGTAAAAGGTTTCTTGTTGTAAATAAATACAATTCACCAATTTGACTTACTTCTTTAATGAAATCAACTGCGCCATCTTTAATTTTTGGAATAAAGTTTTCGTCAAACGGCTCTTTACCGTACTCATTTAATACTCCGTCTAAATCGATTAATATTTTCTTTTTAAAAATTTTAGTATTCATTTTTATATATAAACCGTGCTATTTGCCTGTTAAAACAATTAGATTATAACAATAAAATATTTATATGGCAAATAGCACGACTGAAATATTAAAAAATAATTTAAAATTATACAGAAATATGCGAAATTTAACACAAGAACAATTAGCAGAAATGGCTGGTATTTCTACTGATTATATTTCAGAATTAGAAAGAGGTAAGAAAGTACCAAGTATTAAAAGATTAGATTATATTGCCAAAGCTCTTAATATAGAAATATATAAATTTTTCTTAGCAAATTAATAAATATACATAAATTAATTATGACAAACTATTTTCTGGCCTTTACGAAATGAGCAATAAATGTTTGCAAAAAGCATCAAGACAGTGCACTGTTTAATTTGAGCAATACAATTTATTAGCGAATGAGTACCGGTCAGCAGTTTCTTTTGGTTCTGTTTCTTTGCTGACAAAGAAATAGAACAATTAAATAAATACAAAAAGTAACTTTACAGTCAAAAATGTGGAATGTTACTATACAAGACTTTCAGGCTTGTAGTAAATGCCGTTGATTACAACATCTTCAAAAAATTCTTCATCGTTTTCCAATTCTTCTTTTGTCATAGGGTAAAAATCTAAACAAGCATCAAAATCTGTTTCTGTTTTACCTACAATTCTCCAAATATGTTCTCTTTTATCTTTATCTTCTGCATTGATTATTCCGACAAGTGTTATATCTTCGTCTTCGTGTTCTTCGTAATCAGTATAAATTCCTGCAAGATAAATCCCTTGAAAATCATCAAAAATCTTTGATAATTCAATGTTCAATGTTGAAATAATTTTTTCTATTTTATCTTTCATTGTGTAAAATGCTCCCTAGTTCTTCAAAAGAAACTTCTTTTTGAGTAGAAAGGCTTAGGTTTTTAATATTTACAACATTTTTTTGAACTTCGTTTTCACAATAAAATACTGCAAAATTAGCTACTTTAGATGCTTTTTCAAGTTGTTTTGAAAATTTTCTGTTATTTAAATCAAATTCTGCAGAGAAACCCATTTCTCTTATTTTTTGAGTACAATATAAGGCGTTTGCCATATTGTCAGAAACGACAAATACATCAAGTTTAGGGTTTTCAATTTGCGGAATTAATGAAATAAGTCGTTCCATACCCATAGCAAAACCTATTGCAGGAGTTGGCTGTCCTGATAAATTACTTACAAGGGTATCGTATCTTCCACCGCCGCATACTGCGTTTTGTGTTCCTAAATTATTTGATTTTATTTCAAAAACTGTTCTGTTGTAATAATCCAAACCTCTTACTAAAAGCTTGTTTATTTTGTATTTTATATTTAGTTTTTCTAAATATAATTTTAGTTCTTCAAAATGTTTTGAACATTCATCACATATATAATCTGATTGGATAACTTTTTGTATTTCAGGTTTTTCAAATATTTTTTTGCAAGAATCAACTTTACAATCCAATAATCTCAAAGGATTTTTATAATATCTTACTTGACAATCTTCACAAAGATTTGGAAGTTCATCTTTTAAAACTTCTTTAATTTTATTTTTATATTCATCTCTGCATTTAGGACAACCTATTGAATTGATTTCAACATCTAAATCATTAAGACCGACTGATTTTAAATAATCAACTGCAAGAGCAATAATTTCCGCATCTGCGACAGGAGTTTCAATACCAAACATTTCAACTCCAACTTGAGAGAATTGTCTTTGTCTGCCTGCTTGTGGTCTTTCATATCTGAACATTGGTCCCATATAGTATAGTTTTACAGGAGTTGGAAGTTTGTGCATACCGTTTTCAATATATGCTCTTACAACACCAGCTGTATTTTCCGGACGTAATGTTATTGAACGTTCGCTTTTTTCAAACGTATACATCTCTTTGTTTACAATATCCGTAGTATCACCAACACCACGTTGAAATAGTTCTGTTGCTTCAAAAATTGGTGTTCTTATTTCTTTAAATCCTGCTTTCGAAAAAGTTTCTCTTGCTTTTTCTTCTATAAATTGCCATGTTGTAACATTTTCAGGCAATATATCTTTGCAACCTTTTTGTATTTTTATTATATTTCCCATAAGCAAATTATATAAAGCGGTAAAATAATTGTCAAATAATGTTCTTTTTTGTATAATATTTATATTAAAAATTAGGGATTAGAAGTTGAAAAAGTTTTTCCGAATTTTATTAATTATAGCTTTGTTTTTTGTATCTTTAAAGTCGTATGCAATAACAGAAGTAACTGACATTACTAAAGATGCAACTTTAGGGTTGGAAGATTGTGTTGGTTTAGCTTTAAAAAACAGTCCAAATGTTAGAAAATATCGTAATAATTTAAAAGCTGCCAAATCGAGGGTAAGTCAGGCAAAATCTGATTTCTTTCCTACGATAACGGCAGGTACAAGTTTTGGATATAACGGAAATTCAGGAAATAGAATAAAGACAACATCGGAAGGTCTTTATAATGCAAGTGCAACTTTGAATTGGTTAATTTTTAACTTTGGAAAAAGTAATGCTAAAATTGATATGCAAAAATTTTATGTTATTGCAAGACAAAATGATTTGGATAATATAATTTTACAAACTATTTTTAAAGTAAGAACAAGTTACTATGGAGTGCTTGCTGCAAAAGCTTTTGTAAATGTTCAGAAAGCTTATGTAGACATAAATGAAAGACAATACCAAAGAACAAAAGCATATTTTGAAGAAGGATTGAAGTCAAAAATAGATCTTGTAAATGCAGAGGTTTATCTTTCTGAATCAAAAATAGCGTTAATTAATGCTCAAAATAACTATGATACCTCAATAATAACATTAAATAACTCAATGTATGTTGTAGATGCTCCGGATTATAATATAAAAAATACCGAAACGTTTAATCTAAAAAGTCATTCTATTCCTGTTACATTAAAAGATATTCAAACAAAAGAGGTTTATACACTTCCTGAAACACCAAAAAACTCTGTTTTTTCAACATCAGTCGAAAAAAAAGATATTTTAAATACCTTTGTTTTTAATCCTTTTCCATACAATTTTGAACAATCAGTTGCTTATGCAAAAGAGCACAGACCTGATTTAAAAGCTTTGTATTCAACTGAAAAAGCTATGGAAAAATCTTTGTTGTATGCAAAAAGAGAATATTATCCTGCTGTTACAGCACAAGCAGGATATTCATTTAAAGATAATACTAATAGTGCATATACAAATGGCGTAAATGCAGGAGCGTATTTAAATCTTCCTGTTGTAAATGCTGCAAATACAAAATTTAAAATTGATGAAGCAAAAGCTAATTTAGATGTTGCAAAAGATTCTGTTGAAATGGCTGAAAAGGATATTTATTTTGAAGTCCAAAAAGCGTACATTGATATGAAAAAATTGGAAAAACAAGTTCCTTTGCAATATGTTAAAGTAAGACAAGCGTTAGAAAATTTTGAACTTGCAGATGGCAGATATGAAGTTGGTTTAGGTGATTTTATTGAACTTCAAGATGCAAAAGTAAATTATAATAATGCTCAAAGAGAATATGTAAAAATAGTTTTTGATTACAATGTTGCAAGAGCAAAACTTGAATTAGCAATAGCAATGCTGCCTGAAGAAATAAAACTTACTGAGGAGAGAAATAAGTCAAATGGCAAAACTAAATAAAAAAAGAATATTATTATCAATAATAATTATTACCGTAACAGCGCTAATTGTTTTAGCAGTTGGTAAAAAATATAAAATAGGTAATTACCAAACGGAAAAAGCAGAAGTAAGAACTATTCAGCAAGTTGTTGAAGCATCTGGAACAATTAATCCCGTAAATACGGTTAGTGTTGGTTCAACAGTATCAGGCTTAATGATGCAAGTTTTTGTTGATTTCAATTCAAAAGTAAAAGAAGGTCAATTACTTGCATTAATGGATACAAGTTTGTTTGATGCAAATTGTGAAAAAACACAAGCTGCGCTTATTAATGCTCAGGCTGATTATCAAAAACAAGCAGCTATAACAGCAAATAGTTTAAAAACATATAACAGATGTAAAAATCTTGTATCAAGAAATTTTATGGCAAGAAGTGAACTGGATGCAGCAGAAGCGAATTATTTATCAAATAAAGCTCAATTAGATGCTGCACGAGCAAAAATAGTTCAGGCAAAAGCGGATAAAGATTATGCTGACAGACAACGTTCATTTGCATATATTTATTCACCTGTTGACGGTGTAATTGTTACTCGTAATGTTGATCCTGGGCAACCGGTTGCTGCCAGTTTTCAAGCTCCTGAACTGTTTACTGTTGCAAAAGATTTAAAAGAAATGCAAATTGAAGTTAGTGTTTCTGAAGCTGATATTGGAAAAATAAAGGAAGGACAAGAAGTTGATTATACTCTTGACGGATATCCTGACGAAATATTTAAAGGAAAAGTAACTCAAGTAAGAATATCACCTACAACTGTTTCAAATGTTGTTACTTATACTGTTATTGTAAGTGTAGATAATGAAGAATTAAAACTAAAACCGGGTATGACAGCTAATGTTTCTATTATTACTCAAAAGAAAGAAGATGTTTTGTGCGTTCCTACTATTGCTTTAAAATTTACACCAAAATCAAATGGTGAAATAAAGCGTTATGACACACAAGGTATATGGATACTTAAAAAAGGCAGACCTGAAAGAATAGATGTTGAAACAGGTGCAAGTGATGATACTTATACCGAAATTAAAAATAGCGATTTAAAAGCAGGCGATAAAGTTATCATAAGTTCGGGAGAATCAAAATCAAATAAAGGCGGTAAAGGAAAACCTCCTATGAGAATGTTTTAAAAATGGCACTAATAGAAGTTAAAAATGTAATAAAAACGTATGCAACAGGTGAAGCGGCTTTTAATGCTTTAAATAATGTTTCATTATCCATTGAAAAAGGTGAATTTGTTGCAATTATGGGAACATCAGGTTCAGGAAAATCAACATTTATGAACATGTTAGGTACTCTTGATAAACCAAATTCAGGTTCTTATTATCTTGATGGAATTGATGTTCTTAATTTGGATAGTGAAAGTTTATCAGAAATTCGCAATATAAAAATAGGTTTTGTTTTTCAAGGTTTTAATCTTATATCAAGAACTTCTGCAATAGATAATGTGGAATTACCAATGATATATAAAGGTGTTGATGAAGAAACACGGCACAAAAAAGCTAAAGAAGCATTAAAAATAGTGGGTTTGGAACATAGGGAAAATCACATGCCAAATCAAATGTCAGGCGGTCAGCAGCAAAGGGTTGCAATAGCAAGAGCTATAGTAAATGATGCCCCAATTATATTGGCTGACGAACCTACGGGAAATCTCGATACTAAAACAAGTATAGAAATTATGGAATTTTTCTGCAATTTAAACGAAAAACACGGTAAAACAATCGTTTTGGTTACTCACGAACCTGATATAGCAGAATATTGCAAACGTGTAGTAAAATTTAAAGACGGAAACATTATCTCTGATGAGGTAAAACGATAATGATAGATACAAAAACAATTTTAAAAATAGCTATAAATTCTTTGAAAATAAATAAAATGCGTTCAGCTCTTACGAGTTTAGGGATAATTATAGGTGTAAGTGCAGTAATTATAATGCTTGCTGTGGGGACTGGCGCAAGAGAAAAAATTGCAAAAGATATGGAATCAATGGGAAGTAATCTTCTTATAATTCGTTCCGCCTCGGCAAAATCAGGCGGAGTAAGAATGGGAATGGGTACAAGACCTACTCTTACACTAAAAGATACTGATGCAATAGAAAAGAAAGTATCAGGTATTCTTGCTATAGCTCCGTATTCCGCAGAGGGGAAACAGCTTACTTATGGCAATCAGAACTGGTCAACTTCTGTTGGCGGAACTACTGCATCATACTTGTTTATAAGAAATTATGAAATATCTGAAGGAAGAAATTTTTTTCCGGAAGATATAAAAAATAATGCAAAAGTAACAATAATAGGTCAAACTGTTGCAAATGAACTTTTTGGAGATATGAATCCGATAAATAAAATTATAAGAGTTGGAAATGTTCCGTTTAAAGTTATCGGTATTCTAGAATCTAAAGGTCAATCAGGTATGGGTCAAGATCAGGATGATTTAATTTTTATTCCGATAACGACAGCTCAGAAAAAAGTTTTCGGAACAGATTTTCCTGGGACTGTTACTATGATTACTGTCAAAACTCAAAATGCAGAAGTTCTTGAAACTACACAAGCAGAGATAGAAGAACTTTTAAAAGACAGACATAATATTAGCAAACATCAAGATAATGATTTTGAAATAAGAAATTTGGCTCAAATGCAAGAAACAATAAAATCTTCTGTCAGAACAATGTCTGTACTCTTAGGGGCAATAGCGTCTGTTTCATTGCTTGTAGGTGGTATCGGAATTATGAATATTATGCTTGTATCAGTAACGGAAAGAACAAAAGAAATTGGTATAAGAATGGCAATAGGTGCAAAGGCTTCTGATATAAGATTTCAATTTTTAATAGAATCATTTTTACTTTCAATGATAGGCGGACTTGTAGGAGTATTGATAGGATGTATAATATCTGGAATTATAGGACTGAGTGGTGCTATGAATGTATCGGTGTCTGCATTTTCTATTATATTGTCTTTAAGTTTTTCCGGACTCGTAGGTGTAGGATTTGGTTATTATCCTGCATATAAAGCATCTCTGTTAAACCCTATTGATGCATTGAGATATGAATAAATTTACTAAATAAAGAAAACCTCCCTTAAAACATATCATTAAAAGAGAGGCAAAATTAAGCAATCAGAAGAGTTGAGGATTTACATTGTTATAATACAAATTTTTTATAAATAAATCATTAGACTTTTTCTTAATTTTTTTAGAAGATTTTTAAGACTTTTTTGTTAGTAAAAAATGGTAAATTCAATTATTGTAATATTTGAGTAAAAAAAGCAATTTTTAATCTTTATATGTTTTATAACGGTATGATTTCGGTAGGTAATCCATCAATAGCACCAATAATGCCTGTTAATAACGGAAAAAAGGAAGATACAACCAGAACAGTTGCAACAAATCCGTCTGAAACAGGTTATAAAAAAATAACCGGCGGGCAAATAAAAAAAATCCTTGCAACTCCGCAAGTTACTCGTTCTGATTGTTATTTAGTTTCAACTCTAAAAGCACTTGCAAAATCAAGAATTGGTAAACAAATGCTTAAACAAAGTATTAAAACTTCAGCAGACGGAGATACTTTTGAAGTTACTTTTAATAAATACGACAAAGATAATACATATACTGTTCAAAAAGATAAAAAATATGATATAACAACTAGTCGACACCAATTTAACCCAACAGGAGCAGTAGAAACAGCTACAAATTTTGTAATACAGGATAGAAGAGATTCAAAACCTGCGATAATAAGAACATTTGCTCCGTTGTTCTGTGCGGATTTTCCGGTTGAGTGTAATCTTGCAAGTGTTTATATGGAAACATTAACTGGTAAAAAACCTGTTTCGATCGGTGATGATAGTTTATTATCTTTAAATAGTAAAAAAGAAGAAGCCGTTGAATTATTAGATAAAATTGGTGATACCAAAATGAATAAGCATAGTTTTGTTGCAGGTTCAAAATTAATGAATACAAAAGATAATATCGGAGCTATGCATTATTATGTGATTAAAAAAGTTGATAAAGATAAAAAAGAAGTTCATTTAATCAATCCAAGATATGTTGATTTGACAAAGGGAACGGCTGAAAAAGATTTTGAAATTGATTTAAAAAATGATGGTTGTAATGATAAAGATATACAATATTCAAAAAATAAGGTAAATAATATGCCAAAAGTTTATAAATTATCTTATGAGCAATTTATGAATAATTTCCGTTCTATAGTAGGTTATTTTGATAATAAAAAATAATTAATTCTAAAATGTATTTTTTATATAAATAATATAAGAAATTATATATATTTGTTTGCTCTTTCAAAATGATAAATTTTAATCGAGCAATGGTAAACATTTGTCTTTAATTTCAAAGGCAATTTTAGGAATCCTGAATAAAGTAAACATTCGCT
>CACZSH010000016.1 GCA_902783785.1 uncultured bacterium
AGTTGTATATTCAAGTTGTAATTTTGCATCAGGTAATACAAATTTTTGAACATACATTGCCATTTCTATCTTTTTCATTTTTTGAGCAGTTTTTAATTTTGCAAGTTCCGGTGAAACATGATATGCACCGTTTGCAAGAACTTTAATTAATTGTTCTAATCCTTGTTCGTGCGCAATGTAGTTGATAATATTGATTTCACTTGTTAAGAATGTAGAATCTGTTGCTTTAATAGGTGCAAGTTCAAAGTCTTTTGATTGGTCTTCATACAATAACTTGCTTATTTGAACTTTGATATTTTTTAAGTCTGCTGACATATCTAAAAGTTTTTGTTCATGTTTGTTAAGTTCACTTGCCCAACGTAGAGATTCTTCTTGTCCGCAATAGCCCATTTTTTCTCTTACCCTTGCCATTGCCAAGTTTTCTCTGCTTTCTCTTACAAAATCCTTTTGAACCTTAATTTTATTTTGCAGCATTAAAGTATCAATATAAAGCATTGCAACTTCAATACCCATGTTTTGTTCTGTCATAAATTCTTCATATTTTGAAAAATCTAAGCTTTTCTTCTTTATTAAGATATTTGTAACTAAAGCTGGCGAATAAAGTATTTGTTCCATGCCAAGTTTAAAGACACCTGTTTCTTTTGGATATAATAGTTTTGCACTTTCTGCAAAACCATCATTATATGATTGATAACCATAAGTTACACTCAATGTTGGTAAATATCTTAATGCAGCAGATACAGCACTTCTTCTTGCTGCTTTTACCAATAATTTCTTTCTTTCAATGTCAAGGTTGCTTGCGTATAATTTATCAAACACATCACCTAATGTTAATACATTTGCTTTTCTGTTAGAAATTACTTCTGCTGTATACATAATTCTTAAGTGAGGTTTGTAACCAATATCAGCTGCTGTATCTCTATTTATGAATAATAATTCATCTTCATAGAATTGTACTTGTTTTGGTTTTGGAGTATTACCTGCAAGTACTGATTTGATATTAAATGACATTGCTTCAGAAACTTTTCTATCTAAATCGTAAGCTCCTGTACCCATTAGTATACCCATTTCAACATCTTCTTTTCCCAGTGTCGAATATGAACGAAGTTTTTTAGCTTTTATTGCATCATACAATGCTTTTCTTTTTTCTGTTGAAACGTTGAATAATGGGGTTACAATAACTGCATCATAGTTATCTAATTTTGCGATTGTCGGTTCAATATTATTATTTACAGGTATAACAGTTAAATTTAAGTTAGGTAATTTTGATTTTGCATAAGCATTCCAGTCTTTTTTAGTTTTGTAGAAGTTTTCATTCATTAAAACAACACCTTTTTTGAAAGGAGCAACTTTTGCAAATAAATTTATACCTTTAATATTTTGTTGAACAGGGTTAAAGAAATTATCTCCTAAATCTCTTAAACCGTATTGATCAATAGTTAAAACAAATTTGTTTCTGTTTGGAGTTTTATTTAAAGCTTCTGAAACAAACCAACCAAGAGAAACAACCATTGTTGCATTAGAGTTTAAGGCTTGATTAGCAACTTTTTTAGCACCGGCTTCTGTCCAATTACCTACAAAAACATTTTCTTTCGGAAAACTAGCTTTGTATTCAGGAGCAGTCGATACTGTAATTGCTTTTTTGAATTGTTCCATAACTTGTGTATTTTTGTCTGATGGTCCGTCAAAAACAAATGCATATACAAGTGTTCGTGCATTTTTGTTATATGTTACAGGTTTACTTTTTGATGCACTCAATAAAGTTTGACCTTGTGGGGCTGCGATAACTGCCATATTTATATTACTTAAAATAAATGTAAGTAATAATACTATCGCCAAAAATCTTTTCATATTTTCTACCTCTTCCATTCTAAGTATTTTAAGTATATTTTAAATCTATCTAGTATTCAATACTAGATTAAGTTTTATTAAGTTCTACCTCATGTGTTAATAAATATAAGGTTGCAAGAAAAAATCTTTTGTTTACAATTGTTAATATGATAAAATTTTTTGCACCGATAATATTATTAACTATATCAAATGTGTTTATGACTTTTGCTTGGTATGGACATTTAAAGCATAAAAGTACAGCGTTATGGATTGTAATACTTGTAAGTTGGGGGATTGCTTTTTTTGAATATTGTTTTCAAGTGCCGGCAAACCGAATAGGGCATACTGTTTATGATGCGGCACAGCTTAAAACTATGCAAGAAGTTATTACTTTAATAGTTTTTTCAGTATTTTCTGTCACTTATTTAAAAGAAGGTTTAAAGTGGAATTACATTGTCGGATTTTTGCTTGTTATCTTAGCTGTATTTTTTGTCTTTAAAAAATGGTAATAAGTTTGTGATATATTTTCTTTTAGAGGATGGTTTTTGTGATTATTGAAGATAAAATTAGTAAAAAAATCTTATTTGGTTTAATTAGATTAGAACAATTCAGATATACAAAAACGTATTTATTATTTGGTATAATCCCTGTTTTGCAGATTACTAAATATCCGAAAGTCGAGGTATTTAATGCCAAAAATTAGCGTAATCGTGCCAATTTATAATGCAGAAAAATACATTTCAAGATGTTTAGATAGCATCATTAATCAAACATTTTCGGATATTGAAATAATACTTATTAACGATGAATCAACTGATAATTCTCTTTCTGTTTGCAAAGAGTATGAAAAAAAAGATAGCAGAATAAAATTAATTGATAAAAAAAACGGGGGTTTAGCTGCTGCAAGAAATACTGGCATAAAAAATTCTACAGGAGATTTTATCAGCTTTATTGATGATGATGACTGGATTGAAGTTAATTTTCTAGAAAAATTATATAATGCAATAGAAAAATATAACTGTGATATTTCATTTTGTGAAGTTGTTAGAAAAAACGAAAAAAAACATAAAATAAGATTACATTTAAAAGACATTGAAGTTGCAGAAGATATTGATAAAAAACTAGAACTTGCAAGATACAATTCACACAGAGGAGTTTGGAACAAATTATACAGAAAAACTCTTTTTGATAATGGCTTAGATTTTCTTGAAGGTAAAGATTACGAAGACGGTTTATTTACCCTTCGAGCATTAAACGAATGTAAAAATATCGTTTCTGTTCCGGATACTTTCTATTATTATTTTATTAATCCTACATCTATTGTTAAATCAAAACCATCTTTACAAAGAGTTCAAGATAAAAATTTAGCAAGAATTAACGTATTGAATTATGCAACACAACATGGAATAAAGATATTTGATAAAAAGAACTTGCCAAGAACATTTAAACTTGTATCTTTTGGTATAACTTTATTTACTATTAAAGAAAGTCAGTTTGAAAAAAGATATTATTTATTTAATGCAATTTTAATTTTTAAACGTAAAAAATAATTAAAGTAACTATACATATCTTTATTACAAATATCCCTCAACCTGTCTTGCTGAACTTGTTTTATCATATAATAATACAGACTTTCAAAATAAATTTAGAATGATAATATTACCTGTTTTATGCAAATTTGGCGGAAAGTTGTATATTATTACCATAATTAATTTTTAAAAATTATTTTTTACTGACAAATAAAACTTGTACATTAATTCAGTTAATTTTTTACTTTTATTCATTAATTTAGTCATTATGTCTATTAATGTTTTTTGATTGTCGTTGTACTCGCAAAGAAACAATTCACTTGGCTCTATTTCTAAAACTTCTAATATTTTGTCCAAATTTTCAGCTGAAGGAAAATATTTACCTGTTTCAATATTGCTAATGCTTGGCGTTTCAATGACAATTAATTCTGCAAGATATTCTTGTGTTATTTTCTTTTGTTTTCTAATTTCTTGAATTCTTTTGCCAATTAACTTTTTTATATTCAAAATTTTACCTCGCACAATTATTATCAAAAAAATAATAAGTTATTAAAATGTAATAAAGCTTTAATTTATCATTGAAATATAATGTTTTACATAGGATTATATAAGTGTAACAATATAAAACTATTAAAATTTAAAGGAGCAGTTTATGAAAATGTTTAATATAGATACCAAATCAAATAATACGTATATATTAATTACATTTTTAAGTAAAATAATAAGATATAGAAAAACAGGATATTCTTATATTTTTAAAAATAAGTTTTATGATTTTATATTTTGGCTGTATAAAAAAACTATTAAAATACCTTACAAGATAATACCTATGGGTACTTATTGTTTTGCACGGCTTATAACAACATTTAATAAGTTTAAACCTACAAAAGAGCAAGGCGAAAAATCATGTCCTTTTGATTTTGTTAAAATTGATGATTTCAATGTAATACTTAATTTATTAGAGTCTAATTTTGATGGATTTTATGATGATATTTATCACTGCGTTTATAAATCAGGAAGCGAAACTTACTTGAGCAGTAATTTACAAGCAAATTTTTGTCATGATGGAGAACTTTCTAAAGAAGATTTTATAAAAAGATATGATAAAAGAATTCAAAACCTATATAATTATTTTAATGATAAAACTTTCCACAAATATATTTTAGTTGCAACATATCAATTCATTAATAATGAACAGATGGATAGATTATATTCTATTTTAGAGAAATATATGGATAGAAAAGATTTTGATATTATTTTATTAAATCAATCAGATACAGAAATAAACTATATAAAAGAACATGTACATATAATAAATCATAATAAATTTTTTAAAGAATATACATTTATACGAGAAAATCTAAATTGGGCAGGCGACTTTAAAACGAGAAGACGACCTGAAGCTCAAAAGATATATAACGATTTTACTTTTGAATTGATAAAAATTCTAAAATCCAAGTAACTTATAAACGTTTTCCAAAACTTTTTCAGGATTTGGGGAAAGTGTACATCTGTTTTTATCATTACCTTTTAATGGGCATTTTCTTTTATGACAAGGAGTACAATTTTCGTTTTGTAGTGCTATGTATTTTGTTTCGTCGCCAATTGGAGCATAGAAAGATTTTGGAGTTGCACAATATATTGAAATAATTTTAGGTTTTTGAGTTGCCCAAGCAAGATGAGTGCTTCCGCTATCAAGAGATATTACCAAATCCCCTTTTTCAAATACCGCTCTTAATTCTTCCTGTGAAGTTTTACCTGCAAGATTTATTCCTATACCATTTGAAATATAATTTATTAAATCATTGTCTTTATCCATACCGGTAAAAACAAGATTTACTTTGTCTTTTAAGTTTTCAACAACAGCTTTAAAATTATCTTTATCCCAGTGTTTATCTTTCCAAGTTGTTGCAGGACAAATTATAACTGTCTTTTTCGTGTTGTCAATATTTGATAATAATTCATCAGCTTTTTTAACAATATCATCTTTTAAAGGAGGTAAAGTTATTTTTATATTATCCGTATTTAATCCTAAATATTTAGCATATTTTAAATAAGTTTTTACGACATGTAATTTATAGCCTTCTTTTATAGCTGGTATTATTTCATTTCCTCCAAGTTGTGAAAATTCTCTGGCATCTTTTGCAATAAGTCTTCGTTTTGCACCACAAAATTTTGTAAATCTAAAACTTTTCCAAAGCATTTGATTATCTATCGCTATATCAAATTTTTCAGCCCTCAATTGCTTTATTATTTGAATATATTCCCTAAAATTTTGAATTTTATTTTTACACTTTTTCCATTTTTCTAAAGGTGCAAAAATAACTTTATCAACACAAGGGTTATCTTTTAAAATTTGGTATCCTTTTTCTGACACAAGCCAAGAAACTTCGTATCCGTTATCTTTTAGAGTATTGGCTAAAGGTATTGTAAACATTACATCACCTAATGCACTTAATCTTATTATTAAAACTTTTTTAGTCATGTATTCTCCTAAAATTGAAAATATAAGAATTCTGAAACTCTATTTATTGTTATAACAGATGCTGTAAGCATTAAAAATGTGCAAAGAGCATATATCCAGTTTGGTCTGAATTTTTTTGCAAGTTCAACAGAATTTGGAATACAAAATACAATTATTATTGCAGGTATAATTAAGAAA
>CACZSH010000017.1 GCA_902783785.1 uncultured bacterium
AACAAAAATTACCCAAAAAAATATTACCCAAATTACCTTCCTAACAAAAATTAAAAAGGATATGCCGTAGAAAGCATATCCTTTTTATTATTATTTTTTTATTAGGCAATTTTTTTTAAAAAATTAACTTTATATACATATGAAGTTAGGTAGTGTAAGTAGTAATTTTTCTATACAAAATTTTTCAAATATTTCTAAGTTGCAAGATAAGAAACAAAATTTTAATTGTTCTTCTGAATATTTAACTGTTCCAAAAGAATTTCGTTCTTATATTAATTTTAGAGGTAATGCACCTCAAGTTACAAAGGCTACGATTGTAAGTACGGGTGACGATGACATTGTTATTCCAAAAACTGAAAATGGTGGTTATATTGTTGAACCTGAAACTCAAACAGAGTTTATTTATGGTAATGATGCAAAAAAATTCTTAGATGATACTAATAAATTTGAATACGATACTCAAGTAACATTTCCTATTAAAGCAAAAGGTTCTTTAATTATTGATGGAAAAGAAATTAAAATTAAAGAAAATTCTACTATTTTATTGAACAAAGGTACAGAAGCTCAAGTAAAAGTTGAATCGGGTTATCCTCAAATCTTAATGACAAAAAAAGAGTATCCTTGGTATTGTAAACATGGCAACAATAATGAAAATGTTGATTTAAAAAATAAATTTAATGAACTTATATATTTAAATTCTCATTCTTATAATGGTGAATTCAGACCAAAACTTTTTGGTAAAGCTGAGCATGAAAACAATTATCTTGCAGCAAAATTAAGGGATAATGGTTTTATAAAAGATACAAAAGATGGATTTATTAAATTTGAGCATTATCCTACTTGGAGTTATCAAAAAGAACAGTTATCTAAAAAAGGATTTAATGATTGGGATTTAAATGCAATTGAACCTGTATATGAACAAGTTCGTCAAACAAAATTAGATGCTAAAGTTACGTTAAGAACTAAAACTCATGGTATTTCTCAATCGACTTTACAAAAATTGAAAGATGCAGATATTGTTTTTAATAATAAAAAACATACAGAAAATATGTTTTGGAAGAAAAATTATGAATCAGAATGGGAACTGCGAGACTTGTTAAATCAAAAAACTGATATTCGTGATGAAGAACAAGAATCTGTTGTTAATGCATGGAAATTTGAAAATAAAGCCGGTTATGATGTTACAGGTTTAAAATTTATTAATGACGATGTTGCTGTTTACTCATTTGAAGATAAAGTTAATAATTGGAATCAAGAAAAAAGTTGCTGGCTTACAAATTCTACCGCGTTAAGCAGTTTAAAAGGAACTCCTTCTCTTGGAACATCTATTGTTCAAGCTAATAGAAAAGACCCTACTCCTATGTCAGCGCTAAGAAAAGGTGAACATTTACATACTCATCCGGGTACTAAAGAAAAATCTCAAACAGAAATTTATATGATTACAAGCGGTTCTGCTGCATTAACTGTTGTAAGAAACGGTAAACCTCAAATAAAAGTATTACGTGAAGGTGAACTTGCTGTTATTCCTCCAAAAACACCTCATTGTGTTAATTCTGTAATGGGTGAATACGAACAAGTTGTTTCTCAAATTCCGTCTTGTTTCCAATATGGATTTGGATTTAAAGAAAATATGGACTTGCCTTGCGGTTATTCAGAAGAACAAATGACTGAAGAAGCCAAAAAAGAATTGTTAAAAACACAAGATTAATATAGATTATTCATTTACTTCTTTAATAAAATAATTAACCCATTTTATAAGTGTTGATATTTCGTATGGTTTAGGTAAGTAGAAATCTGCTCCTGCTGTTAAAATTTCTTCTTTTTCATGAGAATTTGCTGTTACAATTATTTTAGCTAACTTCTTTTTGTTTTTTAGATGTTTGCAGAGTTTAATACCTGTTGTATCTTTGGTTAAACCTGTGTCAAGTATGATTATTGCGGGATTATATTCCTCAAAATTTATTATTGTTTCAGGTAATGATATTTCGTACCCCTCTAATTTTAGTGTTTCTGTAAGTAAGATCTGCATTGCGGTATCTTCTTCTATGATTAAGATTTTTTTATTAAGTTCTTTTTTTATTACAGAATTTGGAGTTGATATTTTTGGCCTTTGAATTAAATAATTTGAACTATTTGGTCTTTTGGCTAAAGAATTTGTTGTCATTAAATCTTTTAAAATTGATTCAACACTGTCGTATTTTGAAAATTCGTTTGATATTCCTCCAATTGATATTGATACAAATTCTCCGCGCTTTCCTGCATATTCATTCCCTTGTATAAGCATATAACCTCTTTTAACATCTTCGTTTGAGTAAAATTTTTCTTTAACTGAGTCGAATGCAAATGTTAAAAATGAGGCTATTTTTTCTAGTTTATATGGATTGGTTATTATTAAAAATTGATTTTCACTTATTGAACCTAAAAAATCATTTTCATCAAGTCCAGAAGTCATTAAAGCGGAAAATGTTTTTATAAGCTTGTCTGAAGCTAGTTCTGTATAAACACTTTTGTAGATTTCAAATTCATTTATTTTTATTAGTAGAGCACTCCATTGTGTAGTTTCTGTTTCAGATAAAATTCTTTTTAAAGCTCTCATGCAGTAGTTGCCATTAGGAAGATTAGTTTGTAAATCCAAGTAAGATTCATATTCTCTTCTTATGTGTGCGTATATTCTTATTTTAAATTCTTCATTGTTTATGGGTTCAGATATAAAATCATCAGCTCCTGCTTTTAAAACTTTTATTCTGTCTTCTGCTTCTGCGGATTTAGATGTGGCAATTATTACCGGGCGCATATTATAAGTTAAAATTCTTATTTTTTCACAAAAAGTTGATAAATCTTCGTCTATGCTATCAGAAATTATTATTAAATCAGGTTCTCTAGTTTTTATAAAATCTAGTGCAGTCTTAATATTTGAGGATACTTTAACTTTGTTATTAGCATCTTCAAGAATTTTTTTATATTTAGCAGGAAGTTCTTTTCGTGTGTCTATTATTAATGTAGTTGTCCGCATTTTTCTCTAGCCTGTTTTTCAATATTTTCACTTGGAATTTCTACTTCAAAGGTTGTTCCTTGCTCTGAGCTTTTTACATTTATTTTTCCATTCATTTTTGTAACAAGTATTTTTGTTATGTAAAGTCCTAATCCTGAACCTTGAACTTTTCTTGTTAGAGGATTATCAATTCTTGAAAATTTTTCAAATATTTTATCTAAATTTTCTTCGTCTATTCCAACACCATGGTCTTGAATTTTTATTGATATAAAGTCTTCTATATTTGCAAAATCTGTGATAATAGTAACGGTTGTTCCTTTATTAGAATATTTTGCTGCATTTTCAATTAGATTTGTCATTACTTGTTGAAATTTATCCGTATCTACAAGTATTTTGGGTAATTTTTCATTATATTTGAGTATAAAGTTATGCTCTTTGTATTGTTGTTTTATTATTTGTAAAACATCTTCTATTAGTGGTTTAGCGCTAACTGCTTTAAAAATAATTGTATCGTTATTTTGAACTTTCAGCATGTTTTCTATCAAATGTATTAATCTGTTTGATTGTTCTTCTATTATTTTTAAAAATTTTTTTTTATTTTCATCGTCTAGTTTATCATATGATTGCAACATAGTTTGAGCAAACCCTCTGATACTTGTCAGAGGTGTTCTTAATTCATGTGATACTGTTGATATAAAATCGTCATATGATTGCATAAATATATTATAATACAAATTTATTTTACAGCATATGCAAATATAGCTTTTGTTCGTACTGTTATTTCTCTACCTGTTAAGTCTCTTTTTAAATCTTTTATATATTCATTTACATCTTCTGCAGAAAAATATCTTAAAAAACGTTCTTTTATAGTTGGTCTACCTGGTGCTGGAGGATTATTAAACCATTCGTCTATCATCGGCGCTGATACAATGTATTTTGATTCAACATTATCAAGATTTATTTCTCCATCAGCAAATCCTGCTTTGTCCAAATTTTCTGCTATAGAATTTTCATCAAAATTACACAAAGAATCTTCAAAGTCTGTCATAAACGAGTTTTCGGCTTCTTTAAACGCTTCAAAATTTTTTATGTTTTCCGGTCTTACTAATTCCCAATATCTTGTATTTGAGCGAATAACCGGTTCAAAGAAAGAAAATCTTCCTCCTTTTTTTAATATTCTATATATTTCTGAGATAGAAGATTGTTTATTTACTATGTGAACTAAAACTGAACGCATTATAGCTTTATCTACGCTTTCATCAGGCAAATCTATTTTATCTGCAGGAGATAATAACATTTTGTAATTTCCGCTTACTTTTGTAGAAGTTATGAACTCTTGACAGCTATCAAGACAATCTTGAAATTTATCAGAAAAAATTACTGTTCCTGTTCCATTTAATTTTTCTAAAGCTTTAAATGCAAGTAATCCGGTTCCTGTTCCAATATCTATTACAGTATCACCTTCTTTGATTCGTGCACTATTAATTATAATATCGGCTACAAGCTGAAGCCAATTTAGAGTTTGTGTTCTTTGTTCTTCTGTTAGTGACGCAAATCTGGTCTTTGATAACCATTCTGTCCAATTTTTACATGTTTCGCCCATATATTTATTTTATTATGGATATTTATTCTTGCAAGTATGAATTTATTTCTTTACAAAAATAGGTGGTGGTTGGATGTATAACGCTTTTAATTCATTTGCATTAATTGCATTATTTATTTCTTTTAGCGATAGTTCATTCAATATTTTTCCCAAGTCAAAATTTTCATTTTCATATATAAGACTATTTTTTATTTCACAAATTTGAGACAAACTTGTATCTGTGATTATGAAATAATCTTTTTCTTTAATTTTATTTTTTAAATTATCAATAGATATTAACTTTATACAATTGTCATTATTTGTATAAACATAAGTCATGGAACGTCTTGCATCAGTAGCAACAAGAGTATCCTTGTTTGTTTTATTTAATTGAGAAAGTATTTTTAAACTTTCTATTGGTACAATTTTTATATTTAGTTCTTGTGCCATAACTTTTGCAACAGTTAGCGAAGCTCTAATTCCGGTAAAACTTCCTGGTCCAACATCGATACCAATTAAATTTATGTCATTAGGTGTTAAATTGTTTTCTTTTAATGTATCTTTAATCGTCGAAATTAAAAATGCAGAGTGGTAGTTGTCTTCTGTATTTTCTATTATTTTTGATGTAAGTATATTTCCATCTTTTGATAGTGTTACATATGTTTTATTTAAAGCAGTATCAAAACTAATTAAAATCATTTTTTAAACCCTTAATTATATTTATAAATTTTTTACCTCGAGCTGTAAATTCATAATTTCTGGTGTCATTATCATTGTATGTTACATTTATATCAATTCTGTCAAAAGGTAATTGCTCATCTGAAAATTCTGCCCACTCTACAAAGGTATAAATATTGTCTTTTGAATATTCTCGTAATTCCTCTCTTATACTTGAAACTCCAGTATGTTCCAGTCTATACAAATCAAAGTGGTAAAACGGTGTTTTATTTTTAGTTTTATATTCGTTTAGGATAACAAAACTTGGACTTGTAACGTTTTCAGTTATACCCATTTCTTTTGCTATTAATTTTACAAAAGCTGTTTTTCCGGCTCCAATTTCACCAAATAAGCAAACAAACACTCCGTCATGGATTAGATTTGAAAATTTATTTGCAAGTGTTTTTGTGTCATTTAAATTATTACAATTAATTTTTACTGAATTTTCTGTCATTTTGAATATATTACAACCTTATTTCTACCATGCGTTTTAGCTGAGTATAAGGCCTTATCAGCTCTTCTAAATAATTCTTCGCCTGTAATTTTTCTATCAAATTCACTTACCCCAATACTAACGGTTACATTTAACTTGTCAAAGTCACTAACTTCTGAAATGTCTATTTCGTGTTGTTCTACTGCAGCTCTTAATCTTTGCGCTACGCCGTAGGCTTCTTCTAATCTGGTAAAGGGAAGCATTATTGCAAATTCTTCTCCACCATAACGACTTGGAATATCTGATTCTCTTAAACTGTTTTTAATGATAGCAGAAACTTCTTTAAGAACCGTATCCCCTGCAGCGTGTCCGTATGTATCGTTTACACTTTTGAAAAAGTCTATATCAAGCATTATTGCGCATAATGGAATATTCTGACGCATTGATGCTGCAACTTCTTGTTTTAGACGTACTTCAAATTGGTGTCTGTTATTTATGCCTGTTAATGCGTCTAATGTTGCGTGTTTTAAAACTTCTGCATATATATTTGCTCTTGTTATTGTTGCTGCTGCTTGTTTTGTTAATTGGTCTAAATATTCTATTTCTTTTATGTTTAGTTTATCTATATTACTGTGAGCAACAATGCAGCCTAATATCTTGTTATCTTCCCCTGTAAGTGGAAATATGCCAATTCTGTCTTGGTCTGTTAAGAAATATCCTTGTTCTTCCTCTAATCTTGGTAGAGCATTTAAGATTTTTTTATCCCTGCAGGCTAATGGCCATACAAGGTTATATTTCGTACCATCTTCTGATTTTAAAAAGATGTATATTAAATGTTCGATTATAAACTTATCTATCATTTCACCAATTAACGGAATAATATAGTTGAGTTCGTATTGTGTTTCTATAATTTTTGCAATATTTTTCATTGCATCATGGAAATCTACGTTCTTTTCCATTTTTTCATACAAAATCTTATTTTGTATTATTAAAGAAATTTCTGTGCATAACACTTGTATTGCGGTTATAAATTCTGATGTTAGATTTGATGAATTTTCAAAATTTAATTCCATTATTCCGTAGTGCTTTGCATTTTTTATTAGTGGAAACAAAAGTGTATTATTCTTTTGCAGTTTCATTTCAGAATCTAATGATTTATAACCTTGTTCATTGAGTATAAATTTGTTATCCCCAAAGTTTTTAAATGCATTGTAGACTTCTTTTGAGTGTCTATCTTCATTTTTTTCATCAATAACAACCCAGCTTTTTGAAAAATTTCTCAAAGAATTTGTTGATTTATCATAAATGTATATGTTTAGCTCAGAAGAATCAATATGTGCTTTTAAAATCGCAGAAACTTCTTCTGTAAAATTCTCCCCATATTTAATTTTTGAAAAAATATCAGAAATATTTGATAATAAATTTAATTCGTTATTCATTAATTAAAAAAGCCCCTAATATCTTTTACTTTTTCTTCTTGTTCAGTTATATAATTATATAAAGATTCTAAAATTTTTTGAGAAATATTAAATCTATTTAAAGTATCCTCCGCAAATGGCTTTGTGTCAAGTAAATTTCCTTTTACAACGTCATTAACGATTATGTCGGTTATATTTACAATGCTACATACAAATTCAAAATCCTGGCTTAATTGAGGAGTGTGGTGATATAGGCATACTTCTAAAAATATTTGTGGTAAATTCCAGCTGTTCATGACGCTGTAAGCTATTTCACAGTGATTTATTCCGCATGCTTCTTCTTCTATTTTGAATTTTGTTTTATAGTCAGTTTCTTCTTCCAACTGTGAATATATGTTTAAGTAGTTTTCGTTATCATATTGTGCAAGAATTATTTTTCCTAAATCGTGTAGGAATGCTATTGAAAAAATATCTGTGTTATGGGTAGGATTTAGTTCTTTTACTAAATATCTTGCCCCAAGTGCAGTTAATATACTGTGTCTCCAAAATTTTTCATAGTCAAATACGGTATTTTTGTTTTGTGAAAATATTTTGAATATTCCTGCAGAAAGTACTATTCCTCTTATTGTTGTAAATCCTAATATAACTATTGCTTGTCTTATTGAAGTTATTTGTTTTTCAAATCCGTATACTGCTGAATTTACTATTTTTAAAACTTTGGAAGTTAAACCCAAATCACCTGCTATTATTTTTGATAATGTAAAGGCCGAAGAATCATCATCTTGAATTACTTCCATAACTTTTGTTACTACATGTGGCAGAGATGGAATTTCTTTTATTTTGTTTTTTATTTCTACTGTTTTTTGAAGGATATTTTTATTTTGAAGATTTTGACTATTATTTTCTAAAAATATTATTTCAATACCGGTCTTTTTTAATTCTTCTAATATCCAATATCTAAAATCTTCGTTTCTGCTGATTGAACTTGGGTTTTGTGCGATTATTAGTTTGATTGTGTCGTAATAGTCGTGAATTATATTTAAAAGTACAGGTTTTGATGTATCATTGGATTCAAAGTTTTCTGTAAAAAATCGTTCAATTTGAATATTTGATTGAAAAGCATAATTCTCTATATTTCTTCGTTGTTCTTCAATTTCTTTATTAAATTCGGTTTTATATGTTTTGTAACTTGATAAATATGCTATAACTTTCAACTTCTCTTCCTTTATTCTTCGTTATCATTGAGGTTTGTAAATAATTCTTCAGGACATTTTTTAAGTCTTTCGTTAATTAAATTATCAAGTTTATCATTTACAACTATTTTCCCATTGGTTAATCCGATGGCAAAGTCATCTTCATTATATTCGTTATCGTCTTGCTTAGAATTATTATCGGTTGTTTTTTTATTTTCCATTTTTTTGTTTTTATATTCTTCATCACTTGCTTGTAAAAATGCAGATGAAGAAATATCATTTAGTACTGCTAAAATGTACATTGATTTTGAATATGGGTTTTTAGATGAAGTAACAAGCATCGTTGCTTTTTCCATTTCATCAAGAGCTTCTTGGTAAAATTTTAAATGCTTTAATAGTACAGCCAAATTATAATGGGCTTCAAAGCTCATAAAATCCGTTTGTATGGCTTTACAATAATTTTTTCCTGCTTTGTCATATTCTCTTAACAAGTGATAAACCAAAGCTAAATTATAACTGGTATCGTAATCTTCTCCAAAAATTTTTATAGCATTTTCATAGGCTTCTGCTGATTTTTTTAAGTATTCTCTATATTGAATATATTCTTCCTGTGGTAAGTATATGGCTTTTTGTCTATAGGCGTGTCCCATATTATAATATGCTATTGCTTTGTTTTGTTTAATACTTTTACCGGAATTATATATGAATGGTATGTGAATGCCTCTTCGTTTTGTTTCTATGATATGTTCGTACTGATTTATAGCTTCATCAAAGTCTCCGATTTTTTCAGCAGAAATTATACCTAAGTTCATTCTTGCAAGCATGTATTTATCATTTATTTCAATAGCTTTGCTATATGCTTCAGTTGCAGCAAAATAGTCTTCATATAATACATATAAATTGCCTAAATTAAACCATGCATTATAGTGTCTTGGATATTTTTCCAACCCTGCTCTGTAAAAACCAATTGCATCTTGCAAATCTTGTTTTTTTAAGGCTTTATCACCTTTGTATATATAGTACATTCCGATAGCTTTATTGTATTGGTGGATTACAATGTCTTGTCTGAATATTGCTATATAGGCAATAATAACTAACATTATTCCTACCACAATTTTAGATAAATGCTTTTTTATCACTGCAATTTTTTCCATAATTTTATATTATCACAATTTTCTAGCAGTAAGTTCATTGTAAATTTTTAAATATTCTTCAGCCTTTTTATTATTATTTAATTTTTTATACACAAAGGCTAAATTATAATAGGCATTTATTAAATCATTTTTATGTTCGATTGCCTTTGAAAAAGAACTTTTTGCATTTTTTAGCTTTCCAAGTTTGATGTATGCACAACCTAAGTTGTAGTGTGCATATCCAAAATCAGGTTTATATTTTATTGATAATTTATATAATTTGACTGCTTCTTGTGAATTTTCATCTTCCAGATACATATTTGCTAAATTATAATAGGCTCTATAAAATTTTTCATCTTTAATTATTGAATTGTTATAGCAAATTGCAGCCTTTTCATTGTCTTTTTTATCTTGATAAATGTTCCCTTCTAATAACCAATCTAATGCTGTTTTTTTATCTTCAGGAATATCTTTAATGATTTTTAAAGCTCCTTCTATATCATTTGCATTATACAAAATCATTGCATCAGCAGATAAATTATCTTCTTCCGTATTTTTATCGCTGTTGTTTTCAATAGTTTGTGATGATTGAGTTTTTTTTAGGAATAACGATTTTATAGGGTTAGTTTGTTTTATATGTTCTGATGCGTGTACAGAATTTGCTAAAAATAAACCAATTATTAATAAAATATAATATTTCTTCATGCTTATAATTATAAATTAAATAATTTTAGATATCCATTATTGGAAATAAATTATAACATGTGGCAAAATTTTATTGATGTCTCTTTTACTTATTTTGCCTCTATTTTGTAATACAAAAGAGAGGCTTTTTATTGGATTTTTATTTTTGTTAAGAAATGTAACGAAAGAGGTAATAAAAAAGGCAATAAAAAAGGGAAGAAATTGTTTATATAAATGTAAGGTTTAGGTTAAG
>CACZSH010000018.1 GCA_902783785.1 uncultured bacterium
AAAATTTAGCTTAAAAATAAGCACGGATTGGGAAATAGGTAAAGTTTTTTGGTTATACTCAACGGAACACAGGTTCCGTTTTTTTTTTTATATTAATCCTTCTAGAACTGCAAGTGGATTTCTATTTATTTTTTTTACAATACTTTGGCGATAAATATTGTCACTAATGTCAGTTGCAAGTTCTCTATAACTTTTTGCAATATTAGAATCCGCGTTAATTACGCTCACAGGTTTACCTTTACATATTGCTGATGTTATTGTGTAATAGTTATTTGGAATTTTCCAATATATAATTTTATCTAGGGCCTTTTCAACATCTTCTATTTTTATATCGTCATTTTCCATATATCTATTTACTATAATTTTTGTTTTATCTTCTTCGTAGCCTAATCTGTCAAAAGCATCCAGACATCTTTGGCAATTTCTTATAGCTGGAACATTTATTGCACTTACTAGTAATATTAAATCAGTATTATCTAAGGCTGTAACTGTTATTGTATCAAATGTCGAATTTGTATCAATAATTACGTATGGAAATGTTGTTTTTAGTGCTTGTATAAGTTTATGAACTTCTTCCGGTTGTATTTTTTTTGCGTCTTCCATATAAGGTGGATCAGCAAGAACATACATATCAGTATTATTATATTGTTCTAATGTTGAAAGTAAAAAATCTTTATTTGCTATATCAGCTTTTTTGGCTAGATATGATATGTCAAAGGATGGTTTAATATCTAAAAATGTTGTTACATCTCCTAAGTGCATGTTCAAGTCAACCAATGCAACCTTTTCCTTAGTAATATTTGCAAGTTCTAATGCTAAATTTACAGCAATAGATGTCTTGCCTACGCCACCTTTGTTTGAAAATATAGTTATAACTTTACTATTGTTTTCTTCCTGATTATCGCATGATAATTGATTTTTAAATTTATCAATTGATTTTAATAAATTATCTTTTATTATTGGCTTAGGTAAAAATTCTCTTATCCCTGCTCTCATAGCTCGTATTATTATATCAGTTGAATAATCGTTTGCAGTTGCTATTATTTTTATATTTGGAATCTTTCTTATAATATTCTCAGCTAAGTCATAGCTTTTATCAAAATTATCACTTACATCTACAATTAGTATATCTGGTGCAATTTTGACTATATCTGTAATATCCTCAATTGAAGCAGATTCGCCGATTACATTTACGTAGTCCAGTTCTTTTAAATACATTTTTAAAAGTTGTAGTGCTGTGGTATCCTTTTCTGCTAGATATACTGTTAAATTTTTCATTAATATGTCCTCTCTTAGTCTAATTTTAGCACAAAAAAATGTATCAATATTACTATTGATACATTTTTTGTGATTATATAGTTTATATTTTATTTCTTTATAGCCAAAAGAATAGTTGCTAATTTTTTATTGTTATTTGTTGAAAAAGGTATCGTCATATTTGACTTATTTTCAGCTTTCTTAGGTTCTGCCTTTTGATAATTGATTAAATAACGCATAAATTCTTCACTAAACATAAAAACTATTTCCTACCTAACGTGCTACACTTATATAAAGTTTTTTTCTCTTTTAAAATTGACAAATTCTGTAAAAAAAGTTTACATTTTGTGAAATTAGTGATATATTTTATTAATCAGGAGAATTTTATGGCAGATAAAATAAATGTTGAACTTGATGAAAGTTTTTTGAAAAGATTTTTTGGATTAACAGATGAGCTTCTTCCAAATGTTGCTGATATTACTTTACCTGTTTTAAAGCGTCAAGTAATGAATATCGAAGAAGAAATGAATAAGTTAAAAGAAACTCTTCATATGGATCCTAAAAAACCTATTGCAAAAGCAAATAAGATAAAAGAAATAGTTGAATCTCAAAAAAGAGCTGTTTCTGAGGATGACTCTGTTAAGGGAAGAGTCCTTGTTATCGATGATTTAGGTGTTATAACCTATCAATTAAGCAATATGCTAAGAAGATTAGATTTTGAATGTGTAACATCAAATGAAATTGTAAGTGCTATTGATTTGTTTAAAAAAAATCATTATGATTTTGTGCTCATGGATTTATTTATTCCAACTCAACGTGAAGGTTTTATTTTGCTTGATGAGTTGAAAAAAATATCTGCTGATAAACCTTATAAGACGGTTATAGGAGTTATGTCTGCAAGTAATAAAAAAGAATATAAGATTGCTTGTTCTCAAAAAGGTTCTGATTTTTATATTGAAAAGACTGATTGCTGGCAAGATGATTTATGTAAATTAATAGAAAATTATGAATCGTAATTATTACGAAATGTAACAATTTTTTTTAATATTGAAATTAGACTTTTTCTAAATACTTTATAGTAATGTAAGTGATAGTGATGTAAGGATTATTAAGATGTCGTTAATCGGTGCAAGTATTCAAAAAAGAGCGTTGATGCAACAAAAAAGTACCGCGCAATTTCAACAAATGACTAAGATGAATACATTAACTTATTATACTGAGTTGATTGGTAATCGTGAGGCTCAAATTTCTGATGTTAATTCGAAAATCGATGTTGCGTTAAATGCGTATAAGCAAGATAAAGATGCTGCCGGTGACTCAAAAACTTGTGGTACATACTATAGACGTAATTTAGATAATGGTGTAAAGAATGTCTTACAGCAATATTTTTCTGCAGATTATAACACGTTCTTAACTACTACTGCAAAAAAAGATATAAAACTTTCTAAGTTGGATAAAGGTACTGATGGTGAGTTTGTTTACTTGAAAGGTGAACAAGACCGTCTAGATATGGAAAAAGAATCGTTAGATTCCCAGTTAGAAATTATAGAAGCACAGTTGAAATCTATGGATGGATTAGTTCAAAATAGCGTAGAACAAGATTGTACTCTATGGTGCGTTGGCGGAGGGGGCTAATAACTAACCCTTCTTGTAAAAATTTTAATAAGTCCGTTCAGAGCGAGGACTTTTAAAAATTTCGCTCTCTCTTTATTAAAAAATTAGGTTTGTATCTGCGAGAAATCGCAGATTTTTTTTTAGAAATTATTATGCAGTTAAACCTAAGTCATCATCAAATGTTGGTCTAACAGGTCTTTTTAAAAGTTTCATATGTGCTTTTTTTGGAGTTTTATCTGCTTTTTTCTGATTGCATTCTTTACAGCATGTAACTAAATTTTCCCAAATATCCGGTCCAAATCTTGATTTTGGATAAACATGGTCAATAGTTAATTCACCATCTTCTAAATGTTTGCCACAGTATTGGCAAGTATACTTATCTCTTTTAAATATGTTATGACGTGAAAATGGCAATTCCTTAGCCGGAATTGCCATTTGTTCTTTTAATTTTATACACTTAGGTATATAGTACTCTCCAAGTTTAATATATGACTCTAATTGCTCTATATTTTCCTGTATTTCCTCTGCCTTACCTTTAATAAGTAATATTACAGCTCTCCTCCAACTTGTGTATTGGATAGGTTTATTATCCTTATTAAGTAGTAAAACTTGAGACATAATTTGCTATTTATATAACTGTTACATTTGTAATATTCCACATTTTTCAATATTTTATGCTATAAAAAAGGAATTATTAAGATAACTTAATAATTCCTTTTTCTATTCAATAAACAAGCATTATTTTTGAATATCTTTAATGCTTAATGCGATTCTGTGTTCTTGTGGTGTGAATTTTTTAATTAAAACTTCAATTTCATCACCAACTTTGAACATGTTGAATGGATTAACATTTTCATCAGAGATTTCTGCTACAGGTAATAAAGCTTCAACTCCAGGGAAAATATTAATAAATGCACCAAAGCTTACAACCTTATTAACAGTACCTTTAATTACTTGTCCTTCTTCGAATTGACCTTCAATTTGTAACCAAGGATTTTCTGTCATTCTCTTTAAACTTAATGAAATTCTTTTTAATTCATTATCAATTTTTATGATTTTAACTTCAATAGTATCACCTAATGTTAATACGTCTGAAGGGTGTTTAATTCTTTGCCAAGAAATTTCAGAAATTGGTAA
>CACZSH010000019.1 GCA_902783785.1 uncultured bacterium
ATCAAGAGTAATTTTATACACTTTTGCATTAAATTTCTCTTTTAAATATGCACTAAATTGATTATATCTTTTGTTATTTATGTTTAAACTAAGATTGTTGCTCATCTTCAGGACGTACCGGATAAACGTAGTGTTCACCGCAATTTGGACAAATAACTTCTTGTTGTTTTCCGTCTTGAATTACTGCTACTTCAAATAATGTTTTGCAGCCTGATTGAACGCATCTGATTGCCCATGTTGGTCTTATTAATCTTGCCATAGTTTAATTTCTCCTTTTTCTTTAATATATCACGGTTAATATATTTTGTAAATTATTGATAGAAAATTTAAATTGATTTTTAAATAAAAATAAAGGACATTTTTATTTAATCAAAATGTCCTTTATTTTTATTTTATTTTATTTTATTAATCTTCTACTTTTTCGAATACGTCTTTACCTTCACCGCATAATGGGCAAACGTAATCATCAGGTTCTTGTGTTAAATCACCTTCATATTCGTATCCGCATACTGTGCATACATATTTCATTGTTTGTCCTCCTTTGTTAGTTATTTTGTTTTGTAAGCATTTCTTTAATGCCGTCTATTGAACTTAAAACACCTGTTGCTTCATAAGGCATGTAAATAACTTTATTATTTTGTCCTGATGTAACATCTTGAAGTGTTTCTAAATATTTCATAGCTATTAAGTATTTATCAGGTTGGCCTTTTTCTGCTAAAGCATCAATAATCATTTTAATAGCTTGTTTTTCCCCGTCTGCTTGAAGAATTCTTGCTTGTTTTTCACCATCTGCTCTTAATATTGCAGCTTGCTTTTCACCTTCGGCTCTATTAATTGCAGCTTCTTTTTCCCCTTCTGCTTTTAAGATTGCAGCTTGTTTTTGACCTTCTGATTCCAAAATAACGGCACGTTTTTCTCTTTCGGCTTTCATTTGTTTTTCCATTGCATTTTGAATGTCAGCAGGTGGGTTAATATCTTGTAATTCTACTCTGTTTACCTTTACACCCCATTTATTTGTTGCTTCATCAAGGATTGCTCTTAATTCTTGATTAATCTTATCTCTTGAAACAAGGGTTTCATCTAAATCTAATTGACCTACTAAGTTTCTCAATGTTGTTTGAGTTAATTTTTCTATTGCATCTACAAGGTTTGTTATTTCGTATACTGCTGATTTTGCATCAACTATTTGGAAATATAGCAAAGCGTTTATGCTAATAGTAACGTTATCTTTTGTGATTACGTTTTGTCTTGGAAAATCATAAACAGATTCTCTCATATCAATTCTATTCATTACTCTTACATATGAATAAGCTTGACCGTCAACACCTCTTTGAGAAACTTTCATTGTTATTCCTCTTGGAGTATCGATAAACGGTATTATAAAGTTTAAACCGGGTTCTAATCTTTTGTGATATCTTCCCCAACGTTCAATAATCATTTCTTCTGTTTGTTGGATAATTATTACACCTTTTAGTACATAAACTACTGCTAAGATGAATAATATGAATAAAAATGTTCCCATATTACATTACTCCTTTTTTATATTTTTTCTACGTACATTATAAGACTTTCATTCTTTACGATTTTAACTTCAGCGTTTTCGTCTATTTCTTCATTATCTAAAATTCGTGCTTCCCAGCGTTCTCCATATATACTGATAACACCTGATGATTTTGTTATTTTTTCAAGAACTTTTGCTGTTTTACCTATATATTTTTCTTCAATACCTGATTCTTCTTTACCATTTAATTTTTCACGTAAAAACGGTCTAAAAAGCAAAAGTGATGCAACAGAAACAATAACAAAAACAGGTATAAGTACATTATAGGTGTGAATAAATATTGCCAAAATACCTGTTGCAAATGAACCTATAGCAAGGCTTAAAAAAAATGTTGTAGGTGTTATAAGCTCCATAATAAGTAATATGAAACCTAAAGCTAAAAATAATTTCCAAAGAGTCATAAATTATTAACCTTCTTCAGATTTAGAAGCTTCAACAGCATCAACTATGTCATTCATAGCATCTACCATAGCATCAATATCAATACCATGAACTTTTGCACCTGCTTCTAAATTTTCAAATCTTGCAGCAGCACATCCGATACAACCCATTCCAAATCTTTGGAATACTTCTACTGTTTCAGGATAGCTTTGTACGATGTCCATAATGCCCATTTCTTTTGTTATTTTTGCCATTTTCTTTTCTCCTTAAAAACTTTGTTGACTTTTAAAAAAACATCATTAAATAAAAGATGTAACATTACAGATTATTATACACAAAAAAATGGAGAAATGCTATGGAACTATTGAAGAATTTTTTTGACAACGAAAGAACATGCTGTGTTGGTTTATGTTCATTAAGAAGAAAAGTTTTTATTCAAGACCAAATGGAACGTTATTTAAATCAACAAATGTCGATTTACAATCGTAATATTTTTGTTAATTATGCTTCAAAATAATTGATTTTTCAGTTGTGTACAAAGCTGTAATAAGTTGTATCAAAATTATTGCAGCTTTGTTATATATAAAAATAGTACATTTTAATAAAACTAAAAATAATTCCGGTAAACTATTTTGTAATAAAAGTATTTGTATGGATATATTTATTTGTAATATATGCTATAATTAAACTGTTATGGTTAAGGATTTAGAAAAATATTTATCAGATATAAATTTTGAAAAACAATTAGATTACTTAAAGAAAAAAATTAAAAATAGTCCTGTTATTGTGTATGGTGTAGGTAAATTATTTCAAACTATAAAATCAAAATATGATATTTCTTGGCTCAATGTTCTAGCTGTTTCTGATGCGAGTTTTTTTGAGGAAGATGAGTTTTTGGATTATAAGGCTATCCCTCCTGATAATATGTATAATTATTCTCCAGAATATGTATTAGTGGCTACATTAAAGTATGAATCCATTATTGATTATATTGTAGTTAAATACTTTAAGACTAATAGTACAAAAGTAATTCCTCTATGTAAGCCAACACTCAAATCTATACTAAAAGATTTTTTTAGAAATATTATATTAAATACTTAGTAAGAACGTGTTTCCATCTGTCATCCCATTGTTTTTTTGAAAATTCTTTTGATACCTTTATTGCATTTTCTGATAATTTATTTCTCAATTCAGGGTTTTTAACTAAAAGTTTTATCGATTCTAGTAATTCTTTTTCATTAGGATTAATAAGTAATCCGTTATAGTTATTTATTATAAGATTTGGTAATCCTCCTATATTTGTTGAAATAACACTATTGCCGCATGCCATAGCCTCAATACAAGACAAGGATGTTCCTTCGCTAAATAATGTTGGAATTATTGAAATATCTGCATCTTTGTAAATTTTATCCATTTCATCGGCACTACACACTATGTGATTAAATCTTTCAGGAAAAAGTTCTTTTATTTTATTAATTTTCTTTTCAATTGCCTTTGTGTGTGCAAAACCTACACATTCAAAATATATATTTGAAAATTCATTTAATAATTCAGGTATACAGTTTGCAATAAGCCAAAAACCTCTTTCTTCAGAACATCTTCTGGGATATACAATTTTTACTGTATTACTATGTTTTTTATTTACAGGATAATATTTTTCTAAATCCACATAATTAGGAATATACTGTAATTCAAATTTGTATTTATTTATAAATGTTGGAAATGTTGAACGAAACCATGATATTGTATTGGTATCTACAGATATTATAGAATCAGTCTTTGATAATATGTTTTTTAATATGAAAATGTCAGGTTCAACGTGTGGATTATCCCAACATATACCATGCGATATAAGAATTGATTTATCATCCGGATTTATTTCCCAATTTGCAACTCCTGAATAGATTTTAAGTTTTGATTTTCTTATTTTTGAAACAAAATTTGAAAAATACATAGGACTAATATTTACGCCAAGTATTTTTATACCGCAATGTTCTCTTACCCATGGCTTATTGTCTTTTTCATTCCCGCATTGAATTATAATAGGTTTGTACCCGAAAGATTCTATAATTTTAGATAAATCAACGGCATATCTTTCACCTCCTCCGAAAAAATAATTTTTGCCATCTTTATCGAAAAAAGAATACGTGAATATGTAAACTGTTTCTTCAGCTTTGCTTAATTCTGAAAGTAATTTGTTTATTTCTCTATCAGAACATTTAATTTCAGCTTTTTCTTTTTTGTTAAAAAATATTTTTAAAAGAATATAAGTTATTTTAAACCAGTAAATTGGGCCAAGAGAAAGAATACACAATAAAAAAATTTATTATATTTTTTTAAGTATTCTGTTTTACATAGTGTAAAAACAAAACTAGTTGATGTTTTTTCCTTTAATTCAGGTAATAAATCAAAATTTTTTTCAAAAAGAAATTTATCAACCAATAAATCAATGTTTATATGTTCATTTTTCATAATTAAATACCTTTTTTACTTCTTGTAATTTTAACATTTATAAAAGTTTTCAATCGTTTTATTTAAAAAAAAGGTTTTTTTCTAAATATATATTTATGTTATTTTCTTTAAAAAAAGCCTTTAAATTTTTATATATTTTTTCATTATTTTTTTTTATGGTAAAAACTATTTTGTCTGCGTTAAGATTTTTAATTTCTTCTAGTGGATAAATTTTATATTTTCCTATATTTTTTCCATGTTTTTTAGGATCTTTGTCTACTATTCCAACAATATTTTTAGAATTAATTTTATATTTTTTTATTAAATTTTCTAAAAATAGACTCGCACCATAAAAAGCTATATTATTGTTTTTATGGCTTATTATATATAACACAAATGTAAATTCTTCGAATAATGAAAATAAAGATGTTTTTAAAATAATATATATAAAATTTAGAAAATTATCTTTTAATGCTGCAAAAAGCCATCTATAATCTTTTGTTATGTTATAAAAATCTAATAATACTTGTCTTTTTTGCTGATTTGCAGCACAACATTTTTTAAGAATTTTTAGCGAATACTTCAATCTTATATTGTATACTTGTTCTTTTATTAAATCTTGTTTTGTTGATGTTAAACTTTGTAAGTTAAATCTGTATTTGTACAAAACTCTATCACTAAAATATATATTACCCGCTAAGGCAAGTCTGCACCAGTAATCATAATCTTCTGCACAAAATGTTTTTTCATTATATTTGCCGATTTTATCAGCTATTTCTTTTGTATATAAAAAACACGCACCAACTACCGCATTTTTTGAAAGTTCAAAAAGATTATGAGGATACAATTCACTATGAATTTGTTTAAATGTACCATCTTCTTCTATAAGTTCATAATCACAACATACTAAATCATAATAAGAATTATTATTTAAAAATTTAACCATATATTCCAATGCTTCCGGATAATATATATTATCGTCGCTTGTCCATGTATAATAATCTCCTTGCGCATATTCAAATCCTATATTCAAACTTGCAGGAAGCTTCTTATTTTTTTGATTTGAAATAATTTTTATTCGGCCATCTCGTTTAGCATATTCATTTATAATTTCTAGTGTATTATCTGTTGAACAATCGTTAACAATAATCAATTCCCAATTTCTATAAGTTTGATTTAAAATACTGTCTATAGATTCACTTATAAAACGAGCTCCGTTAAAAGTAGGTAAAACGATTGAAATTAATTTATCAGACATATTATTTCTCCTATATAAAATCTAATATATACGGATTTGGCATATAGTTTATGCCGTTATACTTTTGCAACAAATCATTACAGATAAATTTTTCTCTATTTGTTTTTATTAGGTCTAACATATTAGAAATATCGAAATCTTTACTTTGATTAAAAGTTACAAAATTTTGATTAGATAATTTTTCAAAATTATCTCTGGTTAATAATTCTCTATACAGAGAATTTTCTCTGTTGTAAATCAGCACAGTAGGAATATTATGCGCTATTAAATCCATTGCAGAATATCCGCCTCTTGAAAAACCTATAAAAAATTTATTTTCTTTCAAGTATTTTTGTATATTTACAAATCCGTCATATACTATATTTCTACGATTATATTTTTCAACATCATTGTATCCTATAAAATGAATAGCATATTCTTCCGGTATGAAATTAACTAAATTGTTATAATAATTCCAATATGAAAAATTAGTAATAGAAAATAAAATATTTTTTTCTGTTATTATATTTCTTTCCATTGATTGAATTTCAAAAGGATAGTAATTTTTAAATAGTTTTATTTTACTTTTAAATTGCGGATATTTATTTTTAAATAATTCAATTAATTTTACGGAAACCGAATAAAATAAATCTACTTTTTGTCCTAATACAGAAAAATCTTCAAGTAATGAATATTCCCCATGAAGTGTATAAAAAATTTTTTTATTTGACACTTGTAAAATTTCTTTAAAATCCTGCAATATATCAAAAGGATGTAGGCTTACTATCTGAGCGTTATTTAACGCTATTAATCTTTCATCCCAGTTATAAATTTTTTTAAAATTTTTAGATGGTTGAACATTCATTATATCTCGATTAGTTTTTGTCAAAAGAAAAAATGTATATTGATTACTATATTTATCAACAATAGAATTAATACGTGTTTCTAGTCCTCCACCAATAAAAGTTTTAGATACAATTAGCACTGCTTGTTTCATTTTACACCATATCCAAAATAATATTCTCTTGATTAGTTTCATTTAAAAAACATTGTACTGACTGTTGATTATTTTTTGAAAAATTCAAAATTGTTATTATTACAGCATCAGCGTCAAGATTTTTTAAATTTTCAGGAGCATAACATTTATACGAACCTATAAGCATACCTCCTTTTGCCGGATTCTTATCAATAATTCCAACTATATTTTTATCCCTAATTTTATATTTTTTTAAAAATTTATCTAAAAATATACTTGCACCCCAAAAAACTATTCTCTGCTTTCTATAACGAATAATTTTAAAATATAAACTTAATTCTTGCATCAAAATTTTTAATGGCATTAAAAGACAATCTGGCTGATTTATTAATATTAATGACCAATATAAAAAACTTGCTCTTTTATCAGTAATTTTATTTAACCAATATAAAATAGATTTTCTTTTATATGATTTAAAATCTTTTTTAATTATATTATAGATTTTATGCTTTTTTAAAACTTGTTCTTTATCCTTTGTTGCTTTAAATATTTCTAATTTATAAAAGTCGTTTGAAAAAGATGTTGAAGTCTCAGAATACATTCTATAGTAATAGCCAAAGTATTTTATTAACGAAATACGTTTTGCATAAAGCCAACTATTAAAGAAAAATGCTCCATCTTCAAAATATATACCCTCATTAAATTTTATATTGTTTGTGATAAGAAAATCACGTTTAAAAATTTTATTAGGAGGATATACACAAATATTCATTAAAAAATCAATTGTTTCACTTGAAGAAAACACTCTGTTAAAAAATGATTTAGGGAAAATATCTAAGTTTGAATAAGTATTAGCTTGTGAAAATTCACCATTGTTATTATCATTATAGGTTGTAACTGCACACATGGTTATGTCAGAATTAGTTTCAATTGCTCTTTCGTAGAGCTTTTCAAACATATCTAATTCGCACCAGTCGTCCGAATCAACAAATCCGATATATTCGCCTTTAGCTACACTTATTCCGTAATTTCTTGCCTTACCTTGTTTTTTATGATTTTGGGTTAATATCTTTATTCTATTATCTTTTTGCTGGTAGTTTTTTAAAATTTCCAAAGATTTATCAGTTGACCCATCATCAACACAAATAATTTCAATTCCTGATAAAGTTTGATTAATAACACTTTCTAAACATTGTTCTAAATATTTTGAAGTATTATAAACAGGAATTATTATTGATATTTTAACATTTTCCATAGATATAATTATCTTTTTTATACTACATATATATTACAATTTTTACGTCATGATAGTACATTTATGTCCTATTGTCAAATAAAATTTAGGACATATGTATTGTTTATTAGGTTATATAAATGTCTTACAATATCCAAGCAAAGGAATTTTATAAAATGTTATTTGAAATAGATAAAGCAAACCTTGGAAAAAAATTCAAAGAATATCGTAAGAATAAAAAACTAACACAGTTTGAATTATCCGAATTAATTGGACTTAATGAAAAACAAATATCAAGAATTGAAGCTGGTCTAAATTACCCGACATACTTAACTTTTGTTAAACTTATAGAAGTTTTGGATATAGATATTATGGAATTTGTAGAAGAAACACCTATTACGATAAATCCCATTCAAAATGAAATAATTAATTTAATTAAACATTCTAATGACACGGAATTAAAAATATTTTTAAATATATTAAAACCATTAAAAAAAGAACTAAAATATCTTCAAAAATAATAAAAGGCCGTACCACTGTCTATCGAAACTTAACTTCCGCAAATCCCTAAACACTACCTCTTATTTAAAATTACGATACCCGTAAAGGTTACCTTAGTGCTGCTATGTTTCCATCCTGACACGGTTCGATATTTTACGCCACCGTATCCTAAATCGTCATCAGTATTGTTTAGTTCATTGAAAAATTTAAGTCCCTCACAACAGGCTCTGCACCTCGCTAAGCATTCGAGTCAAGAGGTTTGCTACGCCCCCGTGGAGTACGACCTAAAGCAATATTATCATGAATATTTATATCTAGCAATTTATTCTATTGGAGAATGTTTAAAAATTTTTATATTTTATACTCCTTTATTATGAAAGGAGTGTATTATGGCTGAAAAATTAGAACTTTACAGATGCGCAATTTGCGGAAATATAGTTGAAGTGGTTTTGTCAGGTGAAGGGGAACTTGTTTGCTGCGGAGAAGTTATGGAAAAACTTGTTCCTAAAATAGATGAACTAGATTCAGCTCTAAAAGAAAAGCATATACCTGTAGTAAACAGACTGGATGATGGAATAGAAGTAATTGTCGGGTCTAATCTTCATCCCATGGAAGAAAATCACTATATTCAATTTATAGAAATAACTTCACCTGATAGGAAAAATATTACTCGTAAATATTTTGAACCGCATGAAATACCTATTTTGGAATACAAATGTAAATGCCCGACACCAACTGCAATAGAATATTGTAATATTCATGGACTTTTTAAATCTATATAAAAAAGGACAACTATGTTGTCCTTTTTTTTGTTAATTAATATTTAATTCTATACTTTAGCTGTTTCAATATCAAATACATCAACAAAATTGAATATTTTTGATGAGAAAAGACCTTTATCTGTCATTTTTAATTCAGGTATTACAGGTAATGCCAAAAATGCCATCGTCATAAACGGATCTTCCAATACGCAACCTATTTCTTTTGCAGATTTTGTTAATTCTATTGATTTTTCTAAAATATATTCCATATTTTGATCAGACATCAAACCTGCAATAGGTAATGGTAATTTGGCTAAAACTTTTCCGTCTTGAACGACAATTTTGCCACCTTGCGATTTAACAAGTTCTTTTTGTGCAATATACATATCTTCATCATTTGTACCGACAATAATCATGTTATGTGAATCATGAGCAACTGTTGAAGCTATTGCACCTCGTTTGATGCCAAAACCTTTTACAAATCCCTTACCAATATTTCCTGATGCTCTGTGTCTTTCTACAACACAAATTTTTAAAACATCATTATCAACATCAGCAACAGCTAAACCATTTTCAACTTTTACATCAACTACTATATCATTAGTAAGAAGTTGTTTTGGTATAACTTCAATAGCTCTTGCTTTATTACCTTTTGCTTGAATTTGAAAACAATCGTTTTCAAGCCAGCCAACGTTTACAGAACCACGAGTTTGCGGTATTTTCAAACCTTCTAATGATTCAATTAATTTTCCGTTTTGAGCAACAACTTTACCGCCCATAAATACCATTTGAGGTTTAGTAAAGTTTTTCATACTTTCAAATACATTGAAATCAGCTCTATAACCGGGAGCAATTGCACCTAAATCTTGTAATTTAAAGTATTCAGCGATATTTAAACTTGCCATTTGGATAGCTTTTATAGGATTTACATTGTTTTCAACTGCTCTTTGAACCATTCCGTTAATATGGATCATTATATCTTCAGGGTGTCTGTCATCTGTTACAAATAGGAT
Source organism: uncultured bacterium (assembly GCA_902783785.1). Lineage (GTDB taxonomy): Bacteria > Cyanobacteriota > Vampirovibrionia > Gastranaerophilales > Gastranaerophilaceae > UBA791. The sequence goes on from CACZSH010000019.1 coordinate 10,116, forward strand.
TTTACGGTCATTATTGTGTTGTAAAATCGGCATTAGAGCGTCTAAATCTCTTGCAGCAGAACCTTCTCTTACCATTATATACATACCTTGTCTTAATTTATCAAGAGCTTGTTCAGGGTCTGTACATTCATGGTCTGAAGTTACGCCGCTTGCAATGTATGCACAGAGTTCTTTTCCAGTAACTTGAGGTGCGTGTCCGTCAACACGTTTGTTATTTTGCAGAGCCAAATCAATTTTTGCCATGATATTTGCGTCTCTATTTATTACCCCAGGAACATTCATCATTTCTGCTAAACCAAGAACCCAATCTTTATCCATTAAAAGAGATAGGTCATAAGAATTTAGTTCAAAACCTGATGTTTCAAAATCAGTTGCAGGAACACAAGACGGAAGCATTGTATAAACTCTTAAAGGAAGATTTTGAGATGCTTCTCTCATAAAACTTATACCGTGCAAACCAAGAACATTTGCAATTTCATGCGGATCGGTAATAACTGTAGTTGTACCTGCAGGAACTACGGCTTGTGCAAATCTGTGAGGAAGCATCATTGTACTTTCAATATGTACGTGTCCGTCTATAAACCCAGGAGTTAAGTATGCACCTTTTAAGTCGATTTCAACCTCTCCTGAGTAACCTTTGCCAACGCCGGCTACTCTGCCTGCAACGACTGCTACTTCCGCATCATAAATTTCTTCTGTTAATACATTAACTAGTTGCGCATTTTTTATTACTAAATCTGCTTTTTGTTCTCCTAAAGCTACTTCTATAAGTTTTTGTTTTTTTAGCATCATTATCCTTTCGTAATATTATATTTTACAATATTATATATCAAGTTGTTCCATTATTTCATCGCTAATATCAAAATTTGCATAAACATTTTGAACATCATCATGTTCTTCAAGCTTTTCAACTAAAAGCATTATGTGTTTAGCAACGGTAGGATCAGTTATTTCAATTTCATTTTCAGGAATTCTTGTAAATTCTGCTGAAATATGAGCGTAACCTTCTTTTTCCAAACCTTCAACAACTGTTTGAAAGTCTGCAACAGATGTAATAATTTTGTTATCTTCTTCATCTTCAACAAAATCTTCAGCACCAAGATTAATGGCATTTTCAACAATTGCATCCCAATTATCTGATTTTTCAAAAGTTATTTGTCCGACTTGTTTGAACATCCAGCCAACACAACCTGTTTCACCAAGATTACCTTTGAATTTTGTAAAATAACTTCTAATATCACCTGCGGTTCTATTTTTGTTATCAGTCATTGCTTCTACAACAACAGCAACTCCACCGTCTGCATATCCTTCATAAATTAATTCTTGATAATTTTCTCCGCCTGATGAGCCTGCACCTTTTTCTATTGCTCTTTTTATATTATCTTTCGGAAGACCTGCAGCTTTTGCTTTTTCAACAGCAGTTCTTAATCTGAAGTTAGCACCCAAATCAGGGCCGCCTAATCTTGCTGCCACAATTATTTCTCTTGAAAATTTTTGAAATGCTACCGCACGTTGTGAATCTACGGCTGCTTTTTTACGTTTTATTGTTGCCCATTTTGAATGTCCGCTCATATTTTTCTCCTATAAAAATTTTTCTTTTTACTAAATTATAACAAAAATATATTTAATTATTAATTTTTCGTTAATATTTTGATAATTGTTTAAATATTGTTGTATAAAATAAATATAAATAAAAGTTGTAGAGAAAGTAGGAGGGTAAATATATGAAAATCAGACCTTTAGGTGACAAAATTGTAATTAAAGTAGTTGAAGATACAGAACAAACATCAGGCGGAATTTTTATTCCCGATAGTGCAAAAGAAAAACCTCAAAAAGGCGAAGTTATTGCGGTAGGTGAAGGAAAAACTCTTGATAGTGGTGAAAAAGAACCAATGGCAGTTAATGTTGGCGAAACAGTTTTATATGCTAAATATGCAGGTACAGATATTAAACTTGACGGTGAAATGTTAAAGATTTTATCTGTTAAAGATGTATTAGGTGTTTTAGAAGCGTAGTAAGTAATAAAAATATATGAAAGGTGCGGGATAATCCCGTATAAAGGTAGGAAAATGGCAAAGAAAATTGTGTTTCAAGAAGAAGCAAGAAAAGCTTTATTAAAAGGTATTGATGCAGTAGCAGATGCCGTTAAAGTTACATTAGGACCAAAAGGTCGTAACGTAATATTAGAAAAGAAATTTGGTGCACCTCAAATTGTTAATGATGGTGTTACTATTGCGAAAGAAATCGAATTAAAAGACGGTTTAGAAAATGCAGGTGCTCAATTATTGAAAGAAGTATCATCTAAAACAAATGATGTTGCAGGTGATGGAACAACAACAGCATCAGTTTTAGCTCAAGCTATCGTAAGAGAAGGTTTGAGAAACTTAACAGCAGGTGCTAACCCAATGAGCATCAAACGTGGTATAGACAAAGCTGTTGATATTTCAGTAGAAAAAATTAAATCTATGTCAAAACCTGTAAATACAAAAGAAGAAATTGCACAAGTTGCAGCAATTTCTGCAGGTAATAATTCAGAAATAGGTGAATTAATTGCAGAAGCAATGGAAAAAGTTGGTAATGAAGGTGTTATTACAGTTGAAGAAAGTAAATCTTTCGGTACAAACTTAAAAGTTGTGGAAGGTATGCAATTTGATAAAGGTTATATTTCACCATACTTTGTAACAGATGCTGAAAGAATGGAAGCTGTATTAGAAGACGCTTATGTATTCTGCTGCAACAAAAAAATTAACTTAATCCAAGATTTAGTACCTTTACTAGAACAAGTTGCAAGAGATGGTAAATCATTGTTATTGATTGCAGAAGATATTGAAGGTGAAGCTTTAGCAACATTAGTTGTAAATAATATGAGAAAAGTTATAAGAGCAGTTGCAGTTAAAGCTCCTGGATTTGGTGACAGAAGAAAAGCTATGTTAGAAGATATTGCAATTCTAACAGGTGGTCAAATGTATACTGAAGAACTTGGTATTAAATTAGAAAATGTAACAACACAAATGTTAGGTCTTGCAAAACGTGTAACAGTAACAAAAGATGAAACAACAATTGTTGTTGGTGATGAAACTAAAAACGCTGTTAAAGAAAGAATTTCTTTAATTAAAAAACAAATCGAAGCTTCAGATAGCGACTATGATAAAGAAAAATTGCAAGAACGTATGGCAAAACTTTCAGGCGGTGTTGCAGTAATCGAAGTTGGTGCAGCAAGTGAAGTTGAACTAAAAGAAAGAAAATTAAGAATAGAAGATGCTTTAAATGCTACAAGAGCTGCTAATGAAGAAGGTATCGTACCTGGCGGTGGTGTTGCATTATTAAGAGTTCAACAAGAATTAGAAAGCAAAATGAATACAACCGAATTCGATTCTGATGATGAAAAAATCGGTTATAGAATTTTAACTGCAGCATTAGATATACCTTTAAGATTAATCGCTTCAAATTCAGGTGCAAAAGCTGATGTTGTAGTTGAAATGGTTAAATCTGAAGAAGGCGCATTTGGTTATGATGCTTTATCTAATGTTTATACAGATATGTTTAAATCAGGTATTGTTGACCCTGCAAAAGTTACAAGAAGCGCTTTAGTAAATGCTTCATCAGTAGCTTCAATGTTATTAACAACAGAAGCTGCAGTTGTTGAAGTACCTGAAGAAAAAGCAGCTGCTCCTGATATGTCAGCAATGGCAGGCATGGGCGGTATGGGCGGTATGATGTAGTTTTAATAAAAAACTATATTGTATTTCAAATATTGTTATTTGAGCGGGTTTATACCCGCTCAAATTTTATTAATACTAAAAAAGGATTAAACAAACTGTTTAATCCTTTTTTAATTTATTAATTACTATTAATTATTTAATATTTGCATATTTCCAAGCATCAAATGTTGGTTTTGTATTAATATATTTCTTTTCTTTTCCGTCATCATTTTCGCTTAAATCACCGTGTGCAATTGAACGATAAATTCTGTTATAGTATTCAATAACCATACGGTCAGAATTGAAATATGCTTCAGCTGTTCTGATTGCTTGTCTCATCATTCTCGCCCATTCTTCTTTGTTATCATAGTATGTCGGAATGATTTCATTTTCGATTGTATTCATAATGTATTCATGGTCTTTCCAGTGTCTTTCTTCCCATGGAATATCATCATCCAATCCTTCGTATTCAACAGTATAGCCGTTAATACCGTTAAATGTACCTTCAACTGTCCATCCGTCAAAGATTGATAGGTGAAGTGTTCCGTTAGCATTAGCACTCATACCTGATGTACCTGATGCTTCGAATGGTCTTAGTGGTGTATTTAACCAAATATCAGAACCCATTTTTAATCTCTTACTTAATTGTAATTCATAACCCGGTAATACAACTACGTTTTTCATTGAGTGAGAACGATTTAACAATTTATTAAACATTTCTCTACCCATAACGTCATCCGGATGGAATTTACCTGCGAAAATAATTTGAATTTTATTATCGTTAAGTAATTTCATGATTCTGTCATTATCCATCAAAATTAACCATGCACGTTTGTAATCGGCAAATCTTCTTGCCCAAGTGATAGTTAATACGTCAGGATCAAATCTTTTACCTGCAACATTAGCAACATATTTAAATAATTGAGCTTTCATTTCTTTTTTAGCTGCAAGTAATTGAGAGAATGTTTTTTCACCTTTAACTCTTGTATCTTGCCAGTAATGTAGGTTTACAGCATTTGTAATCGCACGGATAGGACATCTTCCTTCAACGTGTTCCCACATTTTGTTAGAAACAAGACCGTGTAATTGTGATACTGCGTTAGCGATACGGCTCATTTTTAGAGCTGCAACTGTTAATGAGAAGTTTTCTCCGCCTAAAGATACGGCTGTTTCTCTTGATGCACCTTGGAAGAAACCTCCTTCCATTAATGTATCAACCCAGTGTACTTCGTTTCCTGCGGCAACTGGTGTATGAGTTGTAAATACAGTTTGTTTTTTAACTGCTTCCAAATCACCTTTTGCTTGTTTTAATAATTCAAACGCAGCAGGTAGTGCGTGTCCTTCGTTCATGTGGATAACTTCAAATTTGAATCCTGCTTTTTGAATAATTCTTACACCACCAACACCAAGTACAACTTCTTGTGCGATTCTTATTCTTTCGTTTCCATCGTATAATCTGTGAGAAATGCTTCTTGCCCAATCGCTATTACCTTCAACATCTGTTGTTAATAAATAAACAGGACAAGAACCAAATAATTCCGGTTCTACTTTATAAGCTTTAACTTTTACTTTTTCTCCAAATATATCAATTTCTGTTGATATACCTAAATCTGTTAAGAAGTCGTAGTATTTTCTAATATATGCAACTTCAACTTGTCCGTTGTGATCAATACGTTGGTCATAATAACCGTATGACCATAACATTGTTACACCGACCATCGGTAATTGTAAGTATCCTGCAGATAACATATGTGAACCTGCTAAAAATCCTAAGCCGCCTGAATATGTGCTTAAAGATTGATCTAATGCTATTTCCATTGAGAAATATGCTACTTTTGGTAATGCCATAATTTTCTAACCTTTTCCTTTTACTAATACATTTAATTTAAAATTCACTACCAGTATAGCATAAAAATAATCAGTGAATATTTTGAACTATTTTTTAGGCATATTCCACTTAAAATTCGGTTATAATCATGCTTTTACATGTTACGAATTTGTTACAATTTCAACTATTTCTTCTGCAGAAATACTTAGGCATGCTAAATTTTCGCATGAAGTTTGACGTTTTTCCCAAAGGCATGGTGCAAGCGGACAATGTTTTTTTGACTTTATAGGAGTTACAAAGTCTTTTTGAGGTATTAATTTTTTGTCATCAGTTGAACCGAATATTGCGTAAGTTCTGGTTTTAAGTGCTATTGCAATATGTAGTGGTGCAGAATCTGAGCAAATAAATTTTTCTGCTTTACTAATTAGTTCTGCCAAATCTCTTAAACTTTTAATTTGTCCTTGTGTATAATCATCGTAATCGAATGTTCCGCATTCTTTTTTTATTATTTCGATACATTCTTTATCATCGGGTCCACCTGTTAGAATAACATGTTTACCTTGTTCTGTTAATAGTTTTAAAACTTTTGCCCATGTTTTTGCATCAACTGTTTTTATAATTCCCTTTTGTATACTCATTTTACTTACTCCGGGATGAATAAGTATTGAGTTTTCTATTTTTTCTTGCGGTTCGATATTTATTTCAGGTAGTTCTGTTATTTCATTTGTTAATGGTGAAACAAGTTCATGATACATCTTTGGTGCATATTGATTTTTATTCAATTCTACTGCATTTGTAAGTAAAATTTTACTCAAAAGTCCTGTATTATAACCTATTCGGTTTTTTATGCCTGTGAAAAATAATAATAAACTAATTAGTTTATTTCCACCGGAAGAAATTATTGTATCATATTGGCCAAATCTTGCTTTAAAGACCATTTTTAAAAGTTCTTTGTATTTATCTTTTCCTTTTATATTTACAAAATAAAGTTCATCAATTAAATCTGTTAAATCTTTGATTGATTTTGTTCTTTCTTCAAGGCAAAGTGTTATTTTACAATTCGGATAGGTTTTTTTTAATGAAATAATTGTTGGTAAAAACATTATTTCATCGCCTATTCCGCCAAAATTTATTATAAAAACCTTTTTAATATCTTTGTTCATATTTTTATTATAATATAAAAAGTAAAACGAAAACAAAAAGGTAAAAATGGTTTGTAAGGTAATAACATCAGCAATAATTGGACTTGATGCTCATAAAGTTGAGGTAGAAGTTGATACGGTAAATTCTTTGCCTTCAATAAGTATAGTAGGACTTGCTGATACAGCTATTAATGAAGCCAGAGAAAGAGTTCGTTCCGCTATTAAAAATTCGGAATACACATTTCCAAGGGGTAAAGTTGTTATAAATCTTGCACCTGCCGATATAAAAAAAGAAGGTACAAATTACGATTTGCCGATTGCAATTGGAATTTTAATTGAAGAAGGTTTAATTTCTCAAGAAAATATTGAAGGCTGGGGATTTTTAGGAGAGTTATCACTTGACGGACATTTGAGAAAAACTAACGGAATTTTGCCTCTTGTTCAGGGTTTAAAAGATTTTGGTGTTAAAAAAGTTATTATACCGAAAGAAAATGCTGTTGAAGCATCTTTTGCTGCTGATATTGAAATATATCCTGCAGAACACTTAATAGATGTTATTAATAATTTTGTTGAAACTCCGTTAGTCCAAATAAAAAGTAAATTAGAAGATTATTTATCAGAAATAAATGATGATGATTTTTTGTTTGATTTTAAAAATGTAAAAGGTCAGCAAAAGGCTAAAAAGGCTTTAGAAATAGCTGCTGCAGGCGGACATAATATGCTTATGACAGGTTCTCCCGGTTCGGGCAAAACATTGATGGCAAAGTGTTTTCAATCAATTTTGCCGCCGTTAACACCTCAAGAAGCAATAGAATTAACAAGAATATACAGTATAGCAGGACTTTTGTCGGAAAAAGAACCTCTTGTTACTAAAAGACCGTTTCGAACAGTTCATCATACTGCGTCTGCTGTTGGAATTATCGGTGGAGGAGCTTCTCCAAAACCTGGGGAAATAACTCTTGCACACAGAGGAGTTTTGTTTCTTGATGAAATGATTGAGTTTCCAAGAAATGTTTTGGAGGTTTTAAGACAACCTCTTGAGGACGGTGAAATTTCTATATCAAGAGTTAAAAATTCTGTTAAATATCCTGCAAGTTTTATTTTACTCGGTGCAATGAATCCTTGTCCTTGCGGATTTTTAGGTGATAGTGAAAAACATTGTACGTGTTCTGAATATCAAATTCAAAAGTACAAATCAAGACTTTCAGGGCCTATTTTAGATAGGATTGATTTAATTATTGATGTTCCGAGGTTAACTGCAGATGAACTTACAAATACTAAAATTGACGGTGATTCTTCTAATGTGATAAGAAAAAGAGTTATAAATGCCAGAAAAATTCAGTATGAAAGATATAAAAATGAAAAGATTTTAACTAATTCTGAATTAAATTCAAAGCTTATTTCTAAATATTGTCCGCTAGATAAAACTTCAACAGAAATTTTAAAAACTGCATCAATTAAATATCAGCTTTCAGGCAGAAAATATGACAGAATTTTAAAGTTGGCAAGAACTATTGCTGATTTAGATAACAGTAAAGATATTCAATCTAAACATATTACTCAAGCTTTGCAATATAGAATTTAAGAAAATAAGCGTCTAGCTAAAAGTTTTATTGAATTAATCATAAATTCTATAATATCTTTTAATCGTAATTTTGATGTTCCTTTTTCTCTGTCTTTGAAATTAAGCGGAATTTCTTTTGTTTTTGCCCCTAATCTTACACACTCGAATAAAATATTCATCTGAAAAGAATATCCTTGAACATTTAAATTTTTTAAATCTATTTGTTTTATGAAATTCGCTCTAATGGCTCTGAATCCTGAAGTACAATCATGAACATCTTTTAATCCAGCAATAAATCTTGCAAAAATATTTCCGTAGCAGCTGTTCATTTTTCTGAACAATCCCCAATTTTTAGGGATAGAGCCACCTTTTATGTATCTTGAACCAATAACAAAATCAGCGCCGTTATTTATTTCAGAAATTAATTTATTTATAAGTTCTGGCGGATGAGAAAAATCTGAATCCATTTCTATTAAAATATCTGCATTTAGTTCATCTATTGCGTATTTAAATCCCTTTTTGTATGCATTTCCCAGTCCTGTTGTTAGATTTTGTATTAAATGAAGATTTTTATGGGTATTTTGCAAAGTTCTAACTATTTCGGCTGTTCCGTCAGGCGAATAGTCGTCAACTACAAGAATTTTTATGTAGTTGTTATCAATATTTTCTATAACTTTTTCAATAAAATCTTTAATATTTTCTGCTTCGTTTAAAACAGGTAAAACAATTACTGTATTCATATTAATATTCTAAATTAAGATTATATCTTTGTAAATGATGGATTTTACCTGCTTTCAATCTTAACAATATTAAGAAAAACGGAATAAATATATACTTTTCTTAACAAAACTTAATAAACAAACTTAAAAAAAGCAATAAAAACTTACTGAAATACTTTAAATAAATGTAAGAGATAAGAACTTTTAGAGAGTAAAGAAAATATAAGTAATTACTAAATAAAAGATTTAATATATCTTACGAAAGAAATATTAAGAGATTAAAAATTAGATTACGGGAGAAAACAAATAAAGTATTTGAAGCGAGCTTGTTCTAAAGAACAGATAGCTTAACTTGTAGTTGAAAATTTCTTAATAAGAATAATACAGGGAACAATAAATAA
>CACZSH010000020.1 GCA_902783785.1 uncultured bacterium
GCTATATTTCGTAATTTTTCTATGTCCATTTCTAATTTCTCCGTGGGGTTAAATCTGTAATTTGCTATTCATATTTCAGCCGTTTTTAGTTTACATAAAAAATATTCTATATTCAAGCCTTTACAAGAGATTTTATATTTATTTCAGTAAAATCTTTTATAACTTTTGAAACTTTATCTTTGTGTTTAAAAGTTTCAGGCTTTTCATTTAATGCAATTATTGTTCCTATGCCAGCGGCATTTGCAGCACAAATACCAGAATAAGAATCTTCAAAAACTAATGTTTCTTCAGGTTTTAAATTTAGTAATTTTAATGCTTCTAAATATATATCAGGATGAGGTTTTCCTAATCTTTTTCCGTCATCATATATTATTTTTGAAGTGTCAAACCATTTATCAAGTTTGAATATTTCTATAAAGAATTTTACGTTATTTATCTCTGAACCTGTTGCAATTGTGCTTGGAATATTATTTTCTTTTACATAATCCAAAACTTCTTCGGCGCCATTTACTAATTTTATACATTCAGGATTTTTTAAAACAAGTTGTCTGTAACACTCTTCTTTCTCCCAAGCATATTTATCAACTTCTTCAGGAGTAGGCTTTCTTCCTATTGCGTATTCTATTATTTCATTGTTGCTTCTTCCGAACATATAATGCTCAAGTTCGTAATCATTAAAAGGAGTTCCTCTTAATTTTGCTGAATATTCAATCCAAGCTATTTCATGTAATTTTGTATCGTTAAAAAGTGTTCCGTTAAAATCAAATATTATTCCTTTTATATCTTTCATAAAATTTCTCCGTTTTATCTAAATTGTACTATAATTAAACTATGTTGAACAAAAAAAAGAAGAAAAAATTTACCTTAAATACAAAAAATTGGGGTGTAAATATTGATAAAAACGAATATAGAGAAATAATTCTTTCTAATTCAAATCATCCTGAAGATACTTTAAAAAGTAAAAAGAGTCCATTATAAATTATTTGAATTCTGTTTCAAGTTTTTTAAATTTTTTTAAAAGTTTTATTCCTAAGATTACGCACAAAAGAATAGATGTTATGCAAAAGCCTATCCAAAATCCAAATAAATTTTGTTTTTGTCCAATTGCAAAAAATGCACCTACAGGTAATCCTATAATTATGTAACTTATAAAGTTGGTTATCATTACTATTTTTGTGTCTTTTAAACCTTTAAATATGCCGCTTAATGTTACTTGTAAGCCGTCAGTTATTTCAAATATTGCAAGGAGTGTCATTATTGGAATCATTAAATTTATTAAATTAATATCAGCAGTAAATAATTTTATAAGTTGAACAGGAAATAGTACAATGATAATGCCGCAAAACAGCATAAAAATTTCTGATATAAAACAGCTTATATAAGAATATCTTTTAATATCTTCTAGATTTTTTGCTCCATTTGAATATCCAACCTTTATAGTTGTTGCAATTGATATTGATAATGGAACCATAAATGTAGTATTTATTATTGCAATTAGTATGCTTGCAGCTGCTGCATATATTCCTGCAATTCTCCCCATAAATACCGTTATAATGTTGAATGCTAAAAATTCTATGCAAATAGCAAGTGAGATTGGTAAGCCTATTTTTACCATGCTTTTGTAGTAATCAGTGTAGGCTTTTTTGACAATTTTTACTTTAAATTTATAAAAATAAAAGAAAAGAACGGAAAGTCCCATAAAAGTTCTTGAAATAACGGTAGCAAGAGCAAGACCCGCTTCTCCCATTTCCGGTATTGGGCCTATTCCAAATGCTAATATCCAATTTGCAATTAAATTTACAAAAATTGCTATTATTACTATCAAATTTGGTATGAAAACTATTTTATAAGATTGGAGAAATTCTTTCATTGTTTTGAAAAGATAATCTCCAAATGTTGAAAATGCAAAGATAAATGTATAAGTTTTCATTATCGGAATAAGTTTTTCATTAAAACCCATTTTACTAAAAAACGGTATAATGCAGAGTATTGCTAAAAAACTTATAAAAGCAAGAATTTCTGCAAATTTAATTGAGGGTATTAAATAAGATTTTGAGGATTTTTTAGCACCTAATCTGTTTGATAAATATGCGGATACACTACTCAATAGTCCTATTCCAAACATAAAGATGATGCTTGTTATTGCTCCGGAAATGCTTACTGCAGCTAAAACATCTGTTGAATATCTTGCGGCTACAAAAACATCTCCCACAAAAATTAAAGCAAACCCTACTCCACCCATAAGTATTGGAACTGCTAAGTTAAGTAACTCTTTTAGATATTTAGAAATTTTATAATTCAAAAGATGTTCCTTTGCTCATTATCCTATCGTATCTGTAATAACTGTAATAAGGATTTGCTTCAGATACACTTTCTAAGTATTTATTGTAATTACTTTTGAAATTAACAGTATTTTTATTAATATATTGTATTGAAATTATGGCTTCTTGACCAATGGTTACTCTGAAAATATCGCATTGTGATTTTATAAAATTATTTGAAGCTATGCATCTTGTTGCAATCGCATCCTGAGAGCTTCTTTTTATTGTCACGTATGATTTTGTGTTATTTTGTTGTTCTAATTTTCTTGTTAAAGCTCCTAAAAATGATAAAGCATTTCCTTTGAAGTTTTTAAATTTGTATGAGTGAAAAATATAAGTTTCTGTCCAATTTCCATAACTTTGTCCTGGTGGAACAAATTGTACTATGTGTTCATTGCCTCTAGTTTGGTTATAAACTTTTTTCCATTCTTTGTCATCGTGAAATCTTATAAGAACAGTTTGGTATGCATAAGCTACACTATTCAATAAGATTGCAGCTAATAATAAACTAAATGTAATTAAAAGGCGATTTTTGTTTTGCATAAGTTATTTCTACGCTTTCATTTTTTATAATTTTTTCAATTGTTTTTAAAACGGGTGTTTCACTTTCAAAATGTCCTAAATCTATTACAATTATATTACTTGCATCTGCTGTATGATATTTTAAATCTCCTGTGATAAATGCATCATAGCCTTTTTCTTCTGCAACTTTTATAAATTCACTTCCTGAGCCTGCGCATACAGCTATTTTTTTTATAGATTTAATCTTTTTATTGTTTACAAATCTGGCATTTTTAGAAACCTTTTTGACCTTTTTTAACAGAGAATTTAAATCTATCCTATTTTTTAATTCCACAAATCTGACAAAATCAATCGTTTTAAAAGTTTTTATATCTAATTTTAAATTTTCAATAAGCGTATCAGTAGTTCCGCCTTGAGCTTTGTCTAAATTTGTGTGAGCGCAATACATTTGTATATTATTGTATGATATTGGAATTTCAAATAGAGGGTGGTGTGAAATTATCATATCGCAATGCTTTTTTTCGGCTTGAGAAACAATGTCATCATTAATTGTTAATGCTAGCATTACTTTCTTTACATCTAAAATATTTTCATTATCAACAATCCAACCAGAACAATCCCATTCCTCTTGTGTTTTAAGTGGTGCAAAATTTTCTATTAATTTTACAAGCGTATATTTATTCATTTTATTTTTGGTTTTCTTTGTTAAAAATTTCTTTAATTTTTAATACGGCATTTTCAACTGTATCATTAACAACTATGTAATCATAAAATTTAGAATTTTCATTTTCTTTTTCTACACAGCTTAATCTTTTTTGTATAGCTTCTTCTGTTTCTGTCCCTCGTCCGATAAGGCGTTTTTTTAGTTCTTCCAAAGATGGCGGAGCTATAAATATCAAAACAGTTTCCGGCATTTTTTCTTTTATTTGTAATGCACCTTGTGTATCTATCTCAAGTAAGACATTTTGTCCATTTTTAAGCGTATTTTCTACAAAATCTTTTTTTGTTCCGTAGCAATTTCCGGAAAATTCTGCCCATTCAATAAATTCATTATTATTAACAGATTTTATAAAAGCTTCTTTTTCTACAAAAAAATAATTAACTCCGTTAACTTCGCCTTCTCTGGGTTTTCTTGTTGTTGTTGATACGGATAATTTTACATCGTCATTATTCTTCAATAAATCTTTTATTACTGTTCCTTTACCAACACCGGATGAACCTGATATTACAAATAGTTTTTTCATTGATCAATCCTTAAACTTCGATTTTATCGTCTTCTGTTTGTTCTTCAATTTGGGCTGCTTGGAGTTTTTTAGCTTTAGCAGAACTGTATGCCATAATGATTAAACACATTATTATACCGATAATAGAAGATGAAATCCAGAATATTACTGCGCCAAGCCATCCGTTATTAAATTTGGCTTGGAAAAAGTCAATCATAAATCCTGTTCCGGAAGCTGATAGTACTGCTCCAACGTATCCAAACATTCCTGCAAAACCTAATGCTGCTGATGCAACTTCTTTTGAGGTTGCTTCCAAGGCACAAACCCCTCCGAGTAACAATTGAGGACCTGCTGTGAATGCTCCGATTAGTGCAGCAAGAATATAATCAAACGGGTCAAAAGTATTTATGTGGAATAAAAACAGGCATGTTCCAAGTCCGATAAAGAAAATGATATTTATAGGTATTCTGCTGCCTGAACTTGAACGGTCAGAGAACCAACCTGCTGCGATAGCACCTACTGAACCAACAACGGCAAGAGAACTTAATTTTGCTGTTGCGATTGCAAGACTGTCTCCTTTATATTCCATTAAGTACTTAACAAACCAGTCTTCTGTTCCAAAACGTATTACATATACAAAGGCATATGCTATAGATAACAACCAAAGAATTTTATTACAAACAATGTATTTCCTAAACATTTCAAAATAAGACATTGTTTGTTTTTTCTTTTCTTCTTCCGGTTCATCTATTTTTTCATGTTTATATACATCAATATCCGGTAAACCAAGAGATTGAGGTTTATCTCTTAATCTTTCAAACAACCATAATGCTGTAATAATAACTATAACAGCTTCTATACCGAAAGCTGTTTTCCAACCAAAATGACCGATCAAAATCCCTGATAGCATAACTGTAGTGAATACGCCTAATTGGTGGGATGTTGACCAAATAGACCATTTTGTTGCACGTTCTGATTTGGAAAGCCAATAAGACAAAGCTTTTGCTATTGGAGGGAAAATCATAGATTGAAACCATCCGTTAGCGCCCCAGAAAAATGTTAATATCCATAGCAGAATTGTAGATGATGGTAATCCAAAAAATGAAACGTGACCCGGAGTTATAAATACTGCGCTATATGCAAAACATAAGTTAGCAATTGCCGAAATTATCATTGCAGTAGGTAGGAATGTTCTAACATTACTTCTATCAGCTAAAATACCGTTACAAAATTTACCTATCCCGTAGGTCATATATAGCGAAGAACCCAAAATACCAAGCTGAGTATTTGTATATCCTAAATCTTGTCCGATAAAAGGCAATGCTACGGCAATATTTTTTCTGCATAAGTGTGCAATAATGTATGCCAAATAAACAGAATAAAATATTCTAAAGCTCCAATGTTTATACATTTTATCAACTTTTTCTTTATCTTGAATTTCTTCCTTTATAGGGGGTTCTTTAAAGTAATTTACTATAAAATTTGACATGATAATTATTTCCTATTTATTACTTTTAGCTATATGAATATTTTTAGTTTCTGAAATTTCATTTCGAGCATTTTGTAAAATTTCTTTTTGTTCAGGAGTAAGACTATTACTATTGCATAATCTGTCGATAAAACCATTATTTAATTTAACAGCTTTTTCCAATGCTCCGATATCGTCAAGTACTTGCTTTATGTCTTTAAGACTGTAACTGTATGATTGTTTTGATTGATAAGAAAGAGTTTCTCCTGTTTGTGCAGTTATAGAACTGCCTCCCAATTCAAAATGTAATTTGAAAATTGATTTTAAATCTTGTAGTTCTGATTGAAGTGTTGTAACTGTATTTTGAATTCTTATAAATCTTTCAAATAAGTATTCAATGTTTTCTAATTGAGATTCTTCCCATTTGTTTTTTTGTAGATATAATTTTTTTAATTTAGGATATGCAAGAGCAAGTCCCATTGTATCTGCCATTGCTCTATGATGATCTTTAAATTCTACGTTAAATCTTTCACAAAGGTTTTCTAATCCGTGTGAATCTAAATCCGGATAAACTTCTTTGAACATAAATTGTGAATCTATGCGAGCATTTTCAAGAGGTTTATCTAGACATCTTAAAGAAGCTTCGTTTAAAAATTGGTAATCAAAAATTGCGTTATGTGCAACAATTGGATAATCTCCGATAAATTCTAAGATTTGAGGCATAATTTCAGCTTCCGTAGGAGCATCTTTAACCATATCTTCGGTAATACCGTGTATTGCAATAGAAGATTTTCTTATGTGTTGTTGAGGATTGATAAGAGTTTGAAATTCGTCTTTTATTTTTCCATTTTCTAGTCTAACCGCTGCAAATTCAATAATTCTTTCTTTTGTAAAATCCAATCCTGTTGTTTCTGTATCGAGTACTATTTCTATAACTTTTTTTCTTGCCATTTATTTTTCCAACTATATACTTATAAAATATTATACAATAAAAGAGTAACATAAAAATAAAATTTATGGTAATATAAATATAATTATTGGGAAAAGGAGAAATATATGTCAAATGCTATAGATGTAAATGAAAGTAATTTTCAAGAAGAAGTTGTGAATTCTTCAATACCTGTTTTAGTGGATTTTTGGGCTACTTGGTGTGGACCTTGTAGAAAGTTAGGACCTGTTCTTGATGAAATAGCATCTGAATTAGGTGAAAAAGTAAAAATAGTAAAAGTTAATACAGATGAAAATTTGAATATAGCAAAAGAGTATTCTATATCAGGTTTACCAAGTTTGTTAGTATTTAAAAATGGTGAACCGGTTGAAAGAATGGTTGGTTTAATGCCAAAATCAACTATTGTAGGTAATATTGAAAAACATTATTAATATATTAAATATATTTTTATTCAACATTAGGATTAGTTATATATATAACTAATCCTATTGTGATATAACATTACTTCTGTTTATATTAATTCAAATGACATGCAGAAAAATGATTAAATCCAATTTCTTTTAGTTCCGGTATTTCATTACTGCAAACTTGAGGCATGCAGTAGCTGCATCTTGGATGAAACTTGCAGCCGTTTATTTTTTGTTTAAGTGTTGGGGGTTGTCCTTTTATTGATGCTAATTTCTTAAATTTATTAGATGGTAAAGCTCTAATTAATGCCGTTGAATAAGGATGATTTGTTGTTAAGAAAAAGTCTTTTGCTTGAGCCTTTTCAACGATTCTTCCTGCATACATAACACTTATATAGTCAGAATATTGACTTACAAGTGCAAGATCATGTGATATTAATAAAATAGCTGTTCCATATCGTTTTTTTATATCATCAAGCAAATTCATTATTTGTACTTGTATTGTTACGTCCAGAGCTGTTGTTGGTTCGTCTGCAATAATTAGTTCGGCGTTACAGGCAAGTGCCATTGCTATGATAGCTCTTTGTTTCATACCTCCTGATAATTCGTGTGGGTATGAGTTAAAACATCTTTCAGGAGCCGGTATTTTTACCATGTTTAATGCTTCAATAGCTTTATCTTTTGCTTGATTTTTTTCTGATTTTTGATGCAATTCAATTATTTCTACTAATTGGTCTCCTATTGTATACAAAGGATTTAATGAGGTAAGAGGGTCTTGCGGAATTAATGCAATTTTAGAGCCTCTTATCTTTTGAATTTCTTCTGTATTAGCTGTTAATAGGTCATGATTATTAAAAAATATTTGTCCTCTGGTAATACTTGCAGTTTTAGGTAGAAGTTGCAAAATTGACATTGCTGTGATACTTTTTCCACAACCTGATTCTCCAACTAAAGCATGAGTCGTTCCCTTTTTTATTATTAATGAAACATCATGTACTGCAGGAAAAATTCCGTCTTCCAAATTAAAATTTATATTTAGGTTTTTTATTTCCAGTAAATTCATATGATAAAATTATATATTAATTATGCTTTGATATAAATAGTCATGTTGAACATTTTTACACAAAATAAAAAGACTTCTGTATTGAAGTCTTTTTTGTAGATAATTTATATTATTCTATTTATTTAAACCATGTTCTTTCTTAATTTGTCTTTTGCTCTATCAATATTTCTGCTTCTTCTTTCAATAGAACGAATTTGTTTCTTTAGCATGTTTCTTTCATTTTTTATAAGTTTGTATTGATTATCAACATTTTGATATTTGGTTTTGTAATTCAACAAATCGTTTTTAATATCAGTTTGTGCATTATCAAGTTGAAGAATTGCATTTTGGATATTTCCATTAACAGCACTATCTTCTACTGTAGCTTCAGGAGCTGCTGCTGTTGTTTTAGAAACGGTTTTTGCAGATGAACTTGACGCATTGTACGATGTATCATCAAAGTTTAGTGGTGTAAAGGCATTGCCGTCTGCATAAGCAGGAATTGAAAAGGCAAGCATGCTAACTGTTGCAACAATCGCTAAGTTATTAAATTTCATAATTTCTCTCCTTTTTAATGTGCGCATGACAAAAATATTTTACATGATGTTCTTTAAATGGAAAAATATTTAATAAATTTTAATATAGAACAAGTTAATTAACATGTAAAAATGTTGATATTACTGAATTTTGCTAGGTAAATAATAAGTTTTGTAAAGTTTAAAATAAAAAATAGAAACAAAGGGGTTGACAAAAAAAAATGAAGAGTTAAGATAATAAGTACCGAAAGCAAGTGGCTCAAACTTGAGTGGTTTTTTTAAAAGGGATTGCCCCTTACCACCTTGCCCCCGTGAAGAGGAGGAACACATCGGAAAGATGTTTAAAATTATGCACTGCTGTCGAATGAAATAGAACATTGAAAACAGAATAGCTGAAAACGACTAAATATACTTGTTGATTCAACAAAATGATTTAACGGACAGAATACGTAA
>CACZSH010000021.1 GCA_902783785.1 uncultured bacterium
TATTTTTTCTACAAATTCATCAACAGACATTGTTCCGATTTGACCAACTCCTCTTTGTCTTACTGCTACTGAATTTGCTTCTGCTTCTTTATCTCCTACTATTGCTACATAAGGAACTTTTTTATCTTGTAAATTTTCTCTTATTCTGTAGTTCATACTTTCTGAACGATCATCAAGATATGTTCTTATGTTATGTTCTCTTAGTTTTTTATAAACTTTTTCAGCAAAGTCTATGTGTTTTTCATTTGAAATAGGAACAACAGCAACCTGAGTTGGTGCTAACCATGTCGGGAAAGCTCCCGCATAGTGTTCTATTAAAATACCATGGAATCTTTCCATTGAACCAAAAATTACTCTGTGTAACATTACAGGAGTTTTTAATTGACCGTCTTTATCTTGGTATTTAATATCAAATCTTTCAGGTAAATTAAAGTCTAATTGAATAGTTGCGCATTGCCATGTTCTTCCGATTGCATCTTTAACCTTAAAGTCAATTTTTGGTCCGTAGAATGCTCCATCTCCTTCATTGATGTCATATTTCATTCCACGTTTATCCATAGCTTCTTTTAAGCCCTTTTCTGCTAATTCCCAATTTTCTAATTTACCGACATAGCTTTCAGGTCTTGTTGATAGTTCAACTTCAAAATCCATTTTAAAGATTTTCATTGTATCTGCTACAAAATCAATAATACTGTTGATTTCATCAACTAATTGTTCCGGTGTACAGAAAATGTGTGCATCGTCTTGAGTAAAGCCTTGAACACGAGTTAATCCTGATAAAGCTCCTGATTTTTCTCTTCTGTATACAGTTCCCAATTCTGCCATTCTCAATGGTAAATCTCTGTATGAATGTCTTTGTGATTGGTAAATTAAAATATGGAACGGACAGTTCATAGGTTTTACAATATATTGTTCATCTTCTTCATTATCTTTTTGGATAAAGAACATATTTTCTTTGTAGTGGTCAATATGTCCTGAAATTTCCCATAATTTAGATTTAGCAAGTTGAGGAGTTTGAACTAGTACGTATCCTCTTTTTCTGTGTTCTGTTCTCCAATAATTTTCAATTTCTTCTCTTACGGTATAAAGATTTGGATGCCATAAAACTAACCCTCCGCCTATTTCTTCTCTAACAGAGAATAAATCAAGCTGAGTACCTAATTTTCTATGGTCACGTTTTTCTGCTTCTTCAAGCATTGTTAAATAGTTTTGTAAATCTTCTTTGTTCCAAAATGCTGTTGCATAAATTCTTTGAAGCATTTTATTCTTTTCATTACCTCTCCAATATGCGCCTGCAACTTTCAATAATTTTATTGCATTTGCTTTTATGAAACTTGTATTTGGAACATGAGGCCCTGCGCAAAGGTCATTAAATAATACGTTTCCGTCTTTATCTTTTGTTAAATATAAAGTAGGATTATCATTTTTATGTTCTTCTAAAAGTTCAGCCTTGTATATTTCACCTTCTGATTTAAATTCTGCAATTTTAGCATCAACATCTTCTACATAATATTTTTCAAAAGTAAGATTTTGTTTTAAAATTTCTTTCATTTTATCTTCAATTTTTACTAAATCTTCTTTTGTAAAAGAATATCCGTCTGTTAAATCAAAATCGTAATAAAACCCGTTATCAACAGCAGGTCCAATTGCTAATTTTGCTTGCGGAAACAAACTTTGAACAGCTTGAGCCATAATGTGTGAGCAAGAATGTCGTAAAATATGTAAATTTTCTGCGTTCTTTTCCATAAAAAATCCTTTATATTTGTCTAAATCTATAATTAAGTTATACCACCTAAAAATATAATTACAAATTAATACGGAAAAGAGGTGATATATTACATAAAATATATGATATGATTATAAAAAAGGTTATATGTATGAATCAGTTATTAAAGCTAAAAACACAAAGAATAACAAGCCTTGCTTTATTAGAAGAGGGTAATGTTTTAGAAGCAATAAAAATTTTTGAAAAATATCAAAATAATTTGAAAAAATATGTTGATAATGAAAAAAATATACAAGATGTAATATTAAAAGAAATAATTGATTCAAAAAATATTTTTATAGAAAAATTAAATAATTTATCAAAAGATTATATTGAACAAAAAAATTATAATAAAGCTTCGATTTGTTTGGCTGAATTGATTTATCATGATTCAAAAGATTATTACAATATAATAAACTATATAATTTGTTTATATAAGCTTGGTCAATATGATTTACAAAATAAATATCAAACGTATTTGTTAAAAATTTTACCAGAGAATGACTATTCAATATATAAAAAATTAGCTTTACTTTATAGCAAAGTATGTTGTCATCAAGAAGCAATTAAATATCAAGAAAAATACTTATCAATTTGTCCTAAAGATGAATTAACGGAGTATGATTATGCCTTAATGGGTCAATATTGTAATGATTCATATCATCAGACATTTGATTTATCTTTCTGCTATAAAGCAATAGAGTATTTAAAATTAGGAGAAAAAATAAATAATAAAAATTCTAATATTTTAAGATTCTTACTAGGAATGGCTGTTATTACTAATGATAATAATCTTGCTTTGGAATACATAAATAAAATATTTGAATATTGCGATATAACTAATGAAGACAAATTTAATTATTCAATCATAAATTTTAAAAAGAAAAATTTTAAGGAATTTTATAAATATTATGACTCACGTTTTAAACGAGAAAAAAAAGACAATAGAATATTTTTTCCAAAAATAAATAAACCTCAATGGAAGGGTGAAGATATTTCTGAAAAAACATTACTTGTACATTGTGAACAAGGATTTGGCGATACTGTTTTAATGTGGGGATATGCACAAAGATTGTCAAAACTTGCTAAAAAAGTTATTTATATGGTTCA
>CACZSH010000022.1 GCA_902783785.1 uncultured bacterium
GTTGTTACTTCTATTAATTTAGGTGGAATTAAAGGAGGGGATTTAAATGTTACAAATGTATTAAACCCTCATGCAGAAGCAACTTATTCTATAAGAAGTGCTAATTTGTCTAAAGAAAATGAACTTATTGATAAAGTAATGAAAATAGTTGATAATTTCAATAAAAAATACGAAGGTATCGCTAAAGCAAATGCTACATTTAAACAAAAAATGCCTGCATTTGAAAAATCGAATGATTCATACATACCTGAAGTATTCGAAAAAGCTGCGAAAAAACTTGGCATTAAATACGAAATTAATTCTTTCCATGCAGGCGCTGAAACTCACATTTATTGTCAACATAAAAATGCTAAAGACGAAACTTTTATCCCTTTCTTAATGGGTCTTGCTGATCTATATAATATGCATTCAGCAGATGAAAAGATAGATTATAAGAGCTTTCTAAAAGGTTATGAACTACTTAAGGAGTTTTTCTTCGAGTTCAACAAATAAATCAACAACTTGTTTATGAATATTTTCAATTGAATCAACAGAGTTAATAACCTTAACTCTGTTTGGTTCTTTTTTGGCAATTTCTAAATAACCGTTTCGTACTCTATCAAAAAAGTCTTTTCCTGCAGATTCAATACGGTCTTTTTTATCTCCAACACGAGCCATTGAAGTTTCAACATCAATATCAAAAATATATGTTAAATCAGGTTTTAGCCCGCTGGTTGCTATATTATTCAGCATATCAATTCTATCAACATCAAGTTGTCTGCCATAACCCTGATAAGCCAAAGATGAATCTGTATGTCTGTCAGATATAACTATACGTCCCTCTTCAATATTTTTTCTAACGATAATGTCAACATTTTGTGCTCTATCGGCTAAAAACAAAAATGATTCACAAACAGATGAAACTTCCCCATCATAATCTAATAGAAGGCTTCTTATCTTTTCTCCTAAACCGGCACAACCCGGTTCTCTAGTTAAAACAACTTCGTAGCCCTTATTTTTAAGATACTCAATTAACAAATTAATTTGTGTGGTTTTACCGCAACCATCTTGACCTTCAAAAGTTAAAAACAAGCCTTTTTTCATAAAAACTCCAAATATAAGTAAAACAAAAGGCGGGAACATCTGTTCCCGCCTTTTGAAAATTAATATTAGCCTACAATTTCTCTAACTTCAGTAGCTAAGTTTTTAGCATCAAGTTTAATGCCAGGGCCCATTGTTGTTGTTAAATAAACAGATTTAACATAAGTACCTTTAGCAGAAGCTGGTTTAGCTCTTAAAATTGCATCAGCAAGAGTTGCAAAGTTTTTAACTAAATCTTCTTCACTGAATTCAACTTTTCCGATAGGACAGTGAATCATACCTTGTTTATCTGCTCTGAATTCAACTTTACCGGCTTTAGCATCTTTAACTGCATTAGCAACATCTAATGTAACAGTTCCTGTTTTAGGGTTAGGCATCAAACCTTTAGGACCCAAAACACGACCTAATTTACCTAGCATGCCCATACAATCAGGAGTTGCAATTAAAGTATCGAATTCAAACCAACCGCCTTCGATTTTTTCAATAATTTCTTCAGCACCAGCCGCATCAGCACCTGCAGTAAGAGCTTCAGTAGCTTTTGCACCTTTTGCAATTACACAAACTCTAACAGTTTTACCTAAACCAGCAGGTAATACTGTTGTTGATCGAACTTGTTGATCAGCGTGTTTAACTTCAATACCCAATCTCATGTGGCATTCAACTGTTTCATTAAAATGAGAAACTTCTTTAGAAATTTCTTTTAATTTTTTGATAGCATCAACAGCTGTAGATGGTTGTTCAAAACCTTCCAGCATTTCAGCTATTTTCTTTTGTTTTTTTGTTAATTTTGACATTTTAAATTTCCTTTCGTGGTATTAACGGACAAAAGTCCTTCCATTCTCAATGTAACTAATCTTCTTTTACAGTTACACCCATAGCTCTGCAAGAGCCTTTAATCATCTCTACAGCAGCATCCATTGTTGTAGCATTTAAATCGTTCATTTTAATCTTAGCGATTTCTTCCAATTGTGCTCTTGTGATTTCACCTACTTTATCTTTGTTAGGTGCAGCAGAACCTTTAGGAATATTTAATGCTTTTTTAATTAATACAGGAGCTGGTGGTGATTTAGTGATAAAAGTAAAACTTCTATCTTCATACACATCAATAACAACAGGGATAATATAGCCTGCTTGTGATTCAGTTCTTGCATTAAATTGCTTACAAAAATCCATGATATTAACACCATGTTGACCTAATGCAGGACCAACTGGTGGTGATGGATTAGCTTTTCCGGCTTGAATTTGAAGCTTAATTTTGCCTACTACTTTTTTTGCCATTTTATTTATCCTTTCTGTGGTCAAGCGGGGAACATCCCCTTCCACTTATTATAATTTTTGAATTTGTTTATACTCTAATTCAACTGGAGTTTCACGTCCAAAGATAGAAACATTTGCTCTTAATTTTGCCTTATCAGGATATACTTCAATTATATCACCATCAAAGTCAGCAAACGGACCTGATATAATACGAACTTTATCACCAACTTTAACATCAAGTTCAAATTTTTGTACTTGAGTATCAGTTCTGTGAATAATTCTTTTGATTTCACTTTCTTTTGCAGGTATAGGTTTTTTTGCTGAACCAACAAACTTAGTAACACCAGAAGTATGTCTAACAACATACCAGCTATCTTCGTCCATAATCATTTCAACTAAAACATAACCTGGGAATATTTTTTCATCCTTCTCTTGTTTTTTCCCTGCTTTAACTTGAGTAACAGTTTTTTGAGGAACTTCAATTCTAAAAATTTTATCAGCCATATTCATATATTCAATACGTTTTTCAAGGTTTACTTTTACCTTATTTTCGTATCCAGAATAAGTATGAACAATATACCAACGCTTTTGATCTTTTTTAGCAGGTTTATCAGTTTTTATATCAACATGAGAAGTATCCATAGACTCTACGTCAGAGATATTTTCTTCAACTTCTGTATCAACAACAGAATCTTCAATCATTTCTTCGTCAATTTTCTTTTTCGCCATAAATCCACCTAAATATATTATCTCATAGGAATTAAACCTAGAATACCTTTAAAAACTAAGTCAATAAGATAAACACTAATCGTAAAAACAGTAACAATTGCAATAACGAAAACTGTTTCTGCAATAATTTGATTTTTTTCAGGCCAATTAATCTTACTCCACTCAGATTTGACACCTTTAAAATATGTAATTATAGAATTTACGGTATTGTTCATCTTAAAAACCTTATCATAATACGAAACGCGCCCTGAAGGACTCGAACCCTCGACATCCGGTTTTGGAGACCGACGTTCTACCAACTGAACTAAGGACGCAAATCGCCCTTTTAACTATTTTGTTTCTTTGTGTACTGTATGTTTTTGACAACGTGAACAGTATTTTTTTAATTCTAATCTTTCTTTAATTGTTTTTTTGTTTTTTACAGTCGTGTAGTTTCTTTCTTTGCATGTTTCACAAGCTAAAACTACCATTTTGTCAACTCTGCCTTTAATGCCCATAATTATATTCCTTATTTTTTCATATTAAAATACACCGCTCAAGCGGTCATATTACAATCATAAAATAAAAAATTTAAAATGCAAACATTATGTAAATATTATTTAAAAAATTCATCCAATTTTTCTTTTTTTTCTTTTACAAATTCTTCTCTAATTGTTTGTGATTCTTTTTGTTTTTTGATATTTTCAGAACTCCAAATTTGTAAAAGTTCTGAATAAACAGAACCTCTGCTTAGCCATTTTTTCACATATTTAGGATCCTGACCTAATGTGCCATAGATTAACATACCAGATTCAAGGGCAATTACACCTTCAGAAATGCCGATTCTTATACAAATATGAGGCATAGGAAATCTATCCAAATCCATAGTTATACGAAGGTTATTATAACGGTGAGTATCGGTATGCTTATTAGAAGGACCTGAAAGCTCATCTAAAATAAAATCTCTTAACATATTAGAATATCTGTATAAATTATCAGTCATAAAAGCCTATATACTAATTATTTAAACTATGAATTGGAGCGGGAATTCTACCACCACGATTAACAAAATTTTTAGCAGATAAATTATTTATCTGCATAATAGGTGCTTCACCCAAAAGTCCACCCCATATAACTATATCACCGACATTTTTATCGGGAACAGGTATAATTCTAACCGCAGTAGTTTTTTTATTAATCATTCCAATAGCCATTTCATCAGCAATAATTGCAGAAATAACATCATTAGGTGTATTTCCGGGAATAGCAATCATATCCAAACCAACTGAACAAACTGAAGTCATAGCTTCCAATTTATCAAAAGTCAAATGTTCACATTTTGCCGCCTCTATCATTCCTGCATCTTCCGAAACAGGTATAAAAGCACCTGAAAGTCCGCCAACATGAGAGCTTGCCATAATACCGCCTTTTTTAACTGCATCATTGAGCATTGCAAGCGCAGCAACAGTTCCATTTGCACCAACATCTTCAAGTCCCATCGCTTTAAATATTTCTGCAATTGAATCACCAATAGCAGGTGTAGGTGCAAGTGATAAATCAACAACACCAAATGGAATATTTAATCTTTTTGCCATATCACGACCAACGAGTTCACCTGTTGTTGTAATTTTATATGCAATTTTCTTTATGGTATTTGCTAATTCACTCATATCAGCATTTTTATCCAGCCTATCAATTGCAGCACGAACAACACCTGGACCAGAAACACCAACATTCAAAGCAGCTTCTTGTTCGCCATACCCGCAAAAAGCTCCTGCCATAAATGGATTATCACTTGGAACATTACAAAAACAAACTAATTTTGCAGCACCAATACCATCTTTATCTTTTGTAAGCAGAGCAGCTTTTTTGATAATCCCAGCCATTTTTAAAACGGCATCCATATTAATACCTGCTTTTGAGCTTGCAAGATTAATTGAAGAACAAACTTTGTCAGTGCAAGCAAGAGCTTCTGGAATAGCTTCAATCAAAGCCTCATCCCCTCGGGTACAACCTTTCTCAACAAGAGCCGAAAACCCGCCAATAAAATCAATTTTAACTTCTTTTGTAGCATCATCAAGAGTTTTGGCAATTTTTACGTAATCATAATTTTTACACGATTCACCTATTAAAGATATCGGAGTAACAGAAACTCGTTTATTACAAATTGGAATAGAATATTCATTTTCAAAGTCATTTGCATACGAAACCAAATTTTTTGCATACTTAACAATTTTGTTATAAATATTTTCACATACTCTATCTACATCATCAGATATACAATCTCTCAAACTCAAAGCAAGAGTAACTGTTCTTATATCAAGATTGTATAATTTAATCATATCAATTGTTTCAAGAACAAACGCTTCATTAATAAAATTCATCAAATTATCTCCAAAATATAGTTAAATTATATCACAAATTTTGCCATATAAAAAAAATTTGATATAATCTAGAAAAAGTAGATAAGGAGTATAAAAATGAAGGTATTATTTGCTGCAGCAGAAGTTGCACCATTTTCTAAAGTAGGAGGACTTGCAGATGTAATGGGGAGTCTGCCCAAGTATCTTGAAAAAAGAGTTGAAATGGCTATTTTTACACCATTACATGGTTTAATAGACAGAGAAAAATTTGGAATCGAAGAAATTGAAGGTTCAGAAATGTGGATTGACTTCCAATACCATCCACAAAAGTTTAAACTCCATAAATGTAAAATGCCAGGAACAAACATAAATGTATTTTTCGTTGAAAACGAATGGTACTTTAGCTGTTTTAAAGAAGTTTATCCAAAATATCTTGATCCTAGATATGAACATGAAAGATACATAGCATTTTCGTTGGCGGTCATGGAATATGCTAAAAAATTGAATTTCAAACCTGATGTAATACATACAAATGATTGGCATACAGCCATGATTCCTGTATATTTACACAGTAATTATAGATATGATGATTTTTATAAAGATACAAAATCTGTATTCCAAATCCATAATTTAGCTTATCAAGGCATATGGTTTGACGATGTACTTGATTTTGCAAATATGAGAAAAGACATTGTTTATAATGAACTCGGACTTGAACACTTTGGACGTGTTAATTGGGTAAAAGGCGCAATAAATTACGCTGACAAAATTTTAGTTGTTTCGCCTAAGTACGCAGAAGAAATCTTAACTCCTGAATTTGGAGAAGGCATGGATTATACGTTACGTTGGCAATCACATAAAATTGTGGGCATATTAAACGGTATTGATTATACTGTATTTGATCCTAAAAAAGATAAACATATTGAAATGAACTATGATTTAAAAACTTTAACAAAAGGAAAAGAAGCAAATAAGAGAAAAATTATGGAACATTTCTCGCTTGAATACAAAGAAGACAGACCTCTTATTGCGATGGTTTCAAGACTTGTTGACCAAAAAGGTCTTGATTTAATAAGAGCAGCAGAAGACGAACTAAAAATGGTACCTGCTGACTTTATATTTTTAGGAACAGGAGATGGCAACTTAGAAAATTTACTAATTTGGTTATCAAATAACACTTCTAATATCAGAGCTCATATAGGTTATAATGCTGATCTTGCAAATTTAATGTATGCAGGTTCTGATATGTTCTTAATGCCATCAAAATTTGAACCTTGCGGATTAAGTCAATTAATAGCAATGAGATATGGTTCACTTCCAATAGTAAGAGCAACCGGAGGTTTAGACAATACTGTTGTCGGAACACCTCAAGAAGACGCAACTGGCTTTAAATTTTGGAGATACAATCCATGGGATATGAAAGAAGCAATTTACTATGCAATTAATGTTTACCACAATAAACCTTTATTTAAACAAATGCAAAAAAATGCTATGAAATCTGATTTTAGCTGGAAAGTAAGCGCAGAAAAATATATGGATATGTACAAAGAAATTACAGGATTGATTGCATAATTGTTATAAAAACACTATTAAACTTTGTAACAACCTTAAAAAATTGCCTTTAATAAGGCAATTTTTTTTGAAAAAAAAACTTATAAAAGTATAAGTGTGTGTAGGTAAAGGATAAATTTATGAAAATTTCTGCAATTCAACCAATGAATTTTTTGTCAGTAGCGCAATCTAAGGCAACAGCAAAAACTGTTACATCACCAATTCAAAAAAATGAATCAAAAGTTGATGTAATGTCTTATATGAATAATATCGGTAAACAGTCGATGATTAAGCCAAATTTACAAAAATCTATGGCAATTTCTTTCACCGGTTGGTCTCCGGAAGCACACAACAAAGAAACTATTGATAAAATGGTTAAAATAATAAAAGATCCAAAAGTACAAAAAATAGCTATATCAGGTCATACATCACCTGATGGCGACAGTTTCGGTACAACATTTGCAATGGCAAACTTAATAAATCAAGCAACAGGTAAAAAAGTTGATGTATTTGTTTTTGGAGATCAATTCCCATCACATTATGATTATTTAAATACTAATCCGGATGTAAACGTAATAGTTCATAAACCTGGTAAACCAGAACAGGCTGATGCAGTTGCAGAAAAATATGGTAAATATGATTTAGCTATTTCATGTGATTGTTCTGAAACAAAATTAATGGCAGGAGATTACAGAAAAGGGGTAATGAATAGAGCAACTTACAGCTTAAAAATTGACCACCACCCATATAAAGAAGAATATAACGAAAAATTTGGCAGAATGTTCAACAATAAATTTGCCAAAACAGAAAATTTAATTGATAGCACACTACCGGCAGCAGCTGAAATTGCAATGCAATTTGTAGAACCTTTAGGATTAAAACCTGAAGAACTTAGAAAAGAAGCTAAAGATGCTATGTTTACTGGCATGTTAACTGATACAGGATGTTTTAAATATGCAAATACTCCAATGACATTTGAAGACGCAGCTTTACTTATGAAAGCTGGTGTTAATAACAGAGAAGTCAATTTAAATGCTATGGGTAACACTCCTCAAGTTGTTTTAGACGCAGAAAAAACTGCACTAGATAAAATTAAATATTCACCAAAAGGTAAAATTGCGTACTTCATTGAAGATCAAGATATTAAAAATGCAAAACAAGCGTGCAAAGCAGCAGGTTACGCTCAAGAAGGTAAAGATGCAGTAAAAGATGTTTGCGGAAGACTTCCTGAATTAGAAGGGGTAGAAGTTGGCTTTAAGGTAGCTGAATTTGGTAAAGCTTCAGCATTTTCTATCAGAAGCAGAAGTTTTGATGTTTCTGAAATTGCAAGACAATATGGTGGCGGCGGACACAAAAATGCAGCTGCATTTTCAATTCCAAATAACGGAAAATCTACTGCACAAGTTGTTGAAGAATTTGTGAAAAACTTAGAAGAAAAATTGATTGCAGAAGGCAAATAACTTTAAATAAACAACGGATAAAAGAGGCAAACTATATTTGTTTGCCTCTTTTGCTTGAAATATAATTTTGTTTGTATTTTAATTGTCTTACAGCAAAGTTTACTTTGCGAGTCTCAAAGAAAGCAGGACAATTTTAATTGTCAAATAAAGAAATAAAATTAGCTAAATATGCCGGGTTTTGTTACGGAGTAAAAAGAGCCGTTGAAACCGCAAAGAAGTTAAAACTTGAAAATCCTGATAAAGATGTATATGTTTTTGGTGAATTAATTCATAATGCAGATGTTATAAGAGAATTGGATGCATTAGGTATTAAAACTTTGTATGAAATTCCTAAACAGGTCGATAATTCTATTTGTATTATTAGAAGTCATGGGGCAAGTCCTGAGATAATAACTCAACTTACTACTGCAGGTTTTGAAATACACGATTTAACTTGTCTTGACGTTAAAAAAGTTCAACAAAAGGCTATGGAACTTGTTCAAGATGGTTATTATTTAGTTATTGTCGGTAAATCAGAACATCCTGAAGTAATTGCTATTAAAGCACATGCTGAGCAGTATGGCAGCAATATTATTGTTTCAAATGATGTTTCCGAAATAATGAAATATGAACAAAATTTGAAACAACATAAAAAAATAGGTGTTGTTGTTCAAACTACACAACGAATAGAGACATTAAATAAAATTATTGAATATTTAACATCAATTACAAAAGAATTGAAAATATACAATACAATATGCATGAGTACAAGCCAAAGACAAAATGAGGCACGTGAATTAGCAAAAGAAAATGATTTAATGCTTGTTGTAGGCTCTAAAAAAAGCGCAAATACAACACATTTGGCAGAAATTTTAACGAACATAACTAAAACAATTCATATTGAAAATGCTGATGAATTGGTAAAATACTCTGATATACTCAATTCATCAGCAAAAATTGCTGTAACCGCAGGTGCATCAACACCTGTAAATATTATAGATGACGTAATTAATTATATAAAAGGAGGAAAATAATTATGGCAGAAAAAACTATGGATGAATTTGAACAACTATTAGAAGAAACTTTTTCTAGAAGCTATTCAGTTGCTGATATCGTAGAAGGTACAGTAATCAGAAAAGAAGCTGACGGTTACTTAATCAGCGTAAAAGGTATTAAAACAGAAGCTTATTTACCTGAAAAAGAAGTTTCAGGTACTGATGAAGAACCTGAACACTTAGAAATTGGTGATATCAGAGAATTTTACGTATTAAAAGAAGAAAATGATGACGAAGCTATGCAATTATCATTAAAGAGAATTGCATTTGCTCAAAGCTGGGCACAACTTAATGATGCAAAAGTTCAAGGCGATACAATTTTGGCAAAAGTTGTTTCTATCGTTAAGGGTGGTGTTCTTGTTGATGTAGCAGGTTTAAAGGGTTTCATTCCTTCAAGCCAATTAAGAACAGGTACACCTTTTGACGGTTTAATTGATACAAAAATTGAAGTTAAAGTTCTTGAAGCAGATCCTAAGAAAAATAAACTTATTTTATCTCAAAGAATGGCAGTTGCTGAACAACGTAATCAAGTTGTTGACAATGTTATTTCATCTCTAGAAGAAGAAATGGTTGTTAAAGGTAATGTTGTAAGAATTACTGACTTTGGTGCTTTTGTTGATATTAACGGTATCGACGGATTATTACCAATTTCTGAAATTTCTTGGCAAAGAATTAAACACCCTTCAGACGTATTAACATTAGGTGATACTATTGAAGTTAAAATCATA
>CACZSH010000023.1 GCA_902783785.1 uncultured bacterium
AAATAAATTATCAGCCATATTTATTTCTTTTGTAAGTTTGTTATACGCAGAGTTCAAAATCTTGTCATGATCATTGCCCTTTATACCATTGCAACAATCAACAACTTCAAAGAGCTCTTCACCCGGAATTTTCTTTAAAAGACTAACTATCTCATCTTTATTTCCGCTAATCATATTATCAAATTCTATAGATGCTTCTTTTCCGCTGTGCATAATATCTTTTACTTTTAAACTTTTTTCATCAACTTGAATATCATATTTATGACCATTCTTTGATGAAATAAAGTGATTTTCGTCAACGACTTCAAACGTTTGAGAATTTTTCATCAGAATTTTACCGTCTGTTCCGGTAATCTTATAATCAATAATTCTGTTACCTTTCGGATCATCCTCGTATAAAAATTCAGTTTTTGTTCCATCCGAAGAGCGCATATCTTTTTTAATAGTTTTTATGCCTGTTTTTGGATCAACTGTTGCTTTTACAACATCACGAGATTTTCCGTTAGGAAATTCATATCTGATATTATGAACACCTTCAATATCAGATTCTGTCATAATATCTTTTCTCAATAATTTTCCGTTTTTATTATAACGTTCTATCGTTTCTATTTTTATACCGTCAGGATAGCCATCTTCCGAAATAACTTCTTCTTTTCGGGATTTTAAATTGTTTCTGTAATCTTCTGCCACAGTTACATAAGACAAAGATTTTGAACCAACTTCTGCATTACCGATAAAAGAGTATGATTTACCTATTATTTCAGGTTTGTCTTTTGAATAATCAAAATGTAATTTTTCAGTACGACCATTATTATAGCAACTTAAACTTAATTCCGAATCAGGTTCAAAAGAACTAATACCAAAGCCACTCGGTTTTTTACCATCAGGAAGTTTTTTTGCGCATTCTAAAATTGTATCAAGTAACTTCCACTCTTTATCTTCATGTTGTTTCATTCTTGCGCCAAGTTCTATAATAGAACCCATTTTAAACTCTGTTGTATCCGCAAGTTTCGTTACCATCTCATAGTGAACAATACCTTTTTTAGCATGCTCTTTGAAAAGATTAACCTCTTTTTCATCAAAACGAGCTTCACCTTTATCATTTTTCATTTCGGAAATTTTTTTGGCAGCATCTTCTAAAGAAATATATCTTCTTAAAGGTTTAGAAGAAGTATTTGCCGATTTTTCAAACGTATCTGGTTTAACTCCTATATTAATCCAACTTCTTTTTTCAACTGGTTTATCGTTGATCTTTTTAATACCGCCAATGTTTACGTTTCCTATTTGCATAAGAACGCCTCCTTATATTTCTATTTTTTACTCTCGTATATAGTTATACTCGTAAGAAAAGTCGGCTAAAAATTTTAAAACTTTAACAAAGTTGAAATCCATGTAATATTTTTTTACAAAACTATACCGCTAACAAAGCCATAATAGCAAAATAATGCATTGCAGCACCTGCCACAACAAACAAATGCCAGATACAATGCATAAAAGGTATTTTCTTTAACAAATAAAATATACAACCTAAAGAATAAAATAATCCTCCGCCAACTAAATACCATATAACTTCAGGTTGATGTAATTCAATAAGTTTTTGCAGTAACAATACAGACAACCAACCCATTACAAGATATAGAGCTGTATTTATATATTTAAATTTAACTGATATACATGAAAAAACTATTCCCATAACAGATAAATACCATGTCATAGCAAGCAAAGCTACAGAATTAGGGAAAGGCACAACTAATAATAGAATTGGAGTATAAGTTCCTGCAATCAGCATAAATATTGCAGAATGGTCTATTCTTCTAAAAACCATTTTCGCAGTTTCATTCACCATAGCATGATAAAGCGTTGAGGATTGAAACAACAAAATCAACATCGCCCCAAAAATAGAGGTAGAAGCTGTTTCAACAGGGTTTTTCGATGCAACAATAAGCATTACCAAACCATATATTGATAATAAAGTTGCTATTGCATGCGTTGATGCATTCAAAAATTCTTCTATAGGACTATATTTTATTTCATCTGACATAATTACTTACCTCTTATTTTTCATGATTATATCATGTGAGATTTTAGTTACAATAAGATATAAAATATTTTCCATTTTCCTGTCTTAAATCAACATCTGTTTCAAATATTTCAGACAAATTCTTTGAAGTCAAAATATCTTCTTTTCTTCCCTGTTTGTATATCGTCTGGTTATAGACAAGTGCAGCATGAGTTATTTGAGGGAAAATTTCACTAACATCATGTGTAATTAAGATTATTGGGATTTCTTTTGATAATTTTTCAAAAAGTTGTATAAAAATTTTTTGAGCTTTTATATCCAAACCAACAGTAGGCTCATCTAAAATAAATGCTTTAGGATTATGCATTAAGGCTCTTCCAATAACTGCAAGCCTTAATTGACCTGTGCTTAATTCATGAACCTTTTTATCTTTTATATCGTATATATTTAAAAATTGCATTATTTCATCTGCTTTTTTAAGTTCTCCATCAGAAAAAATATGATGTTTAAAGGAACCAATTGCACTGTAATACCCGCTTGTAACAATATCCTGAACAGTAATATAATTTTCGCAATTCATAAATTTTACATGAAGTTCGTTAGTTATTATCCCCAATAGCTTTTTAAGCTCAAATATATTCCATCTGTCTTTGCCAAAAATCTGTTTCTTAAATTCATATTCCGTATTTGGATATAAATCATTAGTTAAAAGTTTTATCAAAGTAGATTTACCGGAACCATTTGCACCCAAAATAACCCAGTTTTCGTTGTTGTTTATTTTTAAATTTATATCTTTTAAAGCTTCAAAGTTTCCGTAATTAGCATAAACATGTTCAAAATTTATAATTGTTTCAATTTCTTTTTTCATACAAAGATTATAACAAAAAGGACGATTTGAATAAATCGTCCTTTTTTATCGTTTTAAATATTTTTTTATTAACCTTGATTACGTTTTGTAATCATTGCAGCTAATAAAGTATTGAAGTGATTATTAACAACTTCGTCTTTGATATTCCACCAGCTGTTATTTTCTGCTGAAACTTTTGCTTTGAATGATTTTGCTTCAGCATCAAGACCCATTTTACTTGCTCTTGCGGCTAATTTAGTTTTTAAGCCATTTGTGATTGATGTTAATTTTCCTGACCAACCTACCCAGTATTCGTTTTGTAGAGATTCAATTAAAGTCTCACCGTCCATATCTTCTGAATATTGTTGGATGTATGTTTCCATTACTTCTAAAATATTGTCTTCCGTAATTTCAGCTAATGCTTCGTCTACAGCCTTGTTATCGGTACCTGCACCTTTCATAGCTACGTATAATTTTTCACAAATTTCATTTGCTTGCTTTTGTATTTTATCTTGTTTAGTTTTTTCTTCAGCTGCTTTTCTGTCAGCTTTCGCTTTTTGTTCAGGAGTAGCAGTAGTAGTAGTAGTTGTTGTTGTCTTATCAGCAGTTTTTTTAGAAGGATCTACAGCTGTAGAGAATGTAAAGTTTGCAGGAGTATTTAAAAATCCTGAGTTACCAAAATTTACATTGAAACAACTTGCTACATTATTAAACCAATTTGGCATTGAGCTTGATACTGCGAATTCATTTATTGGAGAATATGCCATAGAATTAAATTGATTCATTATACTGTTTGTATAAGTATTAAGCTTAGAGTAATCAATGCTGCATGATTGATATCCTGAATTAAAACCTGTAAAACCAGTTCCGAAACCTAAGCCTGTGTTTAAACCAAAATTAAAAGTCATTATGAATTCCCCGTTTTCCTATAATATCGAATCGTGTGTGTTGTTTAAGTTCAATTAAACTATTTTTTGTTTTACCCTTTAATTTAATATCCCTTACATTTATATAAAAACAATCTCAAATTCATGATTGACAAATGTTTTCAGTGTTTTTAAACAAAAAGGTCAAAACCCAATATTAACAACAAATTTTTATTGTTACAAAACTTAACACAATCCTTAAAAGTCCTTATTAGCCATGGCTTTAGACAAAAATTTTATAAAAAAGCAAAAAGAAAGAGGACGTTAATCGTCCTCTTAAAATGGAGTTTAACATTACAATTATTATGAACTACCTACCAAACGCAAAGCTTCTTGTAGTAGTTCTTTATTAGACGAAATTAATTTATTTGCAAGTTCCATTTGAACTTTTGCCAGTTGGAAACTGTTAATATTATCTTTAAAACCGGCATTAGATAATTCTAGTAACCCAGAACGAACTTCTGCTCTACCCATTACAGGTTTACCTGATTCAGCCGTTTCTATATATTGATGATCTTTTATTTCATACAATCCGTTTTTATTATGGAAACTAGCTTGAGCCACTTTGTATAGAGGAACTTTTCTTTTACCGCCATCAGCTTTTCCGTAAATAGTACCGTCTTCTTTTATTTCATAATCATCATATTTACCTAAATATTTACCATTATTTGGGTCAATCCACAACTTAATATTTGTTGTAGGTAAGTCCATAGCACCACCACGCAAAGTTGTTTCTTGATAAGCATCATTTTTTATAGCTTTTGTACCAGCCATAATTTCGCCCTTATCATTTAAGATATAACCTTGAACATTCATACCGTCTTTTGTTTTATAAGCACCTTCCGAATCAAATTCAAATTCACCGTGTCTTGTATAAACAGTTTTACCATCAGAACCTTTTACCATAAAGAAGCCTTCACCTTCCAAGAAAAGGTTTGCATTAGAAGTACCAGGGGTTGATTTACCTTGACCAAAATTTATACTGCTATTATCTAATACCGAACCGTTCAAAAAGGTTTGAAAACTTATTTTCTTCTCTTTATATCCCGGAGTATAGATATTAGCCAAGTTTTCGGTAATTGCACCCATCCAATTGTTTGTCGCTTTTTGGGCATTAAGCGCAATCATAAATGAATCATTCATATTTTCTATTCTCCTCTTTTTCTTCTCTCTCTTTGTTGTTTTCCGCCATTTGATTGTCGGTAATTTAATTCTTTATAATCTATTTGTTCTTTATCAAATTTTTGTTGAAGCAACGGAAGCTGAGCTCTTAAATATTGTTCAACGGCTTTATCGCCAGGAAGGAATTCGGCTGAAATTTTTCCATCCCTATCTACTTTTATAATGACAGAAATATTTTTGTCAAAATCTATTCTAAAAGGTTTATTTGTTTTGGCTGCCTCCTGTATCATATCAGCAAGAGCTTTTGATACAGTAGCGGTTTGTTGTGTATCTTGAGTTTGCTGAACATCATCAATAATTTTATTAACAACTTCTGACACAGTTTGACCTGATTCTTGCGAAGTTTTTACTAATTCAGAGAAAAATTTTGCATCATTTTCTGTTAAAGTAAGCTGTTTTGTTTCAACTTTCTTATTTTCAACTTTTGGAGTATCCAATGTTTTTAATTCTTGTTGCATCATTTTTGTTTCTTGTGCTGTTTCCACAATGTCAGAAAGGTCTTCTATTGCTGAAATTCTTTCATTTATAACAGATTTTACACCATCATTTAATGCAAAATTTTCAGCTTTTGTTAAATTATAATAATTTTTTACTTCCTCATTTAACAATGTACTGTTATTGATTGTTGAAGCATCTCTTGTTTTTAAATTTTCAACAGTATTTTCTGACATAATTTCATTTAAGAATGCATTTAGCTCTACAAGTTTTTCTTCTTCTCCTCTTTCGGGTTTAATTGCCAAATGTTGCGTTAAATTCTGTTTGTCAAAAGATAAAAGTTCTGATTCATCTTCTTTTGCAAATTCTTTTACTTCCGCTTTTGGTAATTCTACTTTTACCTCAGCTTTTTCCACTTGCGGTTCTTCTTTTGCAAATTCTTTTACTTCCGCTTTTGGTAATTCT
>CACZSH010000024.1 GCA_902783785.1 uncultured bacterium
ATAAAATAGAAATATTTTATACTCTCTCTTAATATCCTCGTGTTTATTTAATGTTTGTCGCAATCGGCAAACTTTTTTTTGCGTAAATAAAGGGTTTTAGATTTTTATAGTTTTTAAGAAAATAAAATTTCGCTCTTTGGCCACCTTTTTAGTATTGAAATAAGTTTATTTTAAAAATACTTAAAACTTTATAGTATATGAACAAGAAATATTTTATACTTATTTTATGAAAAAGATTAAAGTTCAAAGCAGAATGTCTGTTTTTATGCTTGCTGTGGTTGTAATGGTTTGCGTTGCTTTAATCGGTGTTGTTTTTTATTTTGTTGTTTTGGATAAAACTTCTACGCTTTCCGCTAAAACCAAAAGTGACGGATGGGAATTAATTTCAGCTCTTATAGTATTTATACCTTTTTTATTCAGAGAAGTAATGAAAAAAGGTCAGTATGTATCGGATTTAGTCATTACAGACAGTTATCTTCAATTAATATACAAAGAAAAAGGTAAAATTACGGAAGTTAGAACTCTTGAATCTTTTGATATAAAGTCTTTTAAAGTAGATGTGCATATAAATACAGTTCAGCTTGGAAGACGCAGATCTATTGAAGTAACAAATTATGTAACTATTAAATTGAAATCAGGTGAGACTATTTCTTTTGAAGCTACACCATCGGCTTTAGAATTTAGTATGTGCGCATATAAATTTATTTTGGAATTAGTAAAAGTTTCAAATAATATTCCTAATTTTAAATATAAAATTAATACGGATGAAGAATCATTTAAAGAAGACATTGAATATTTTGCTCAACATTGCAAAAGAATGCCGTTGTACAAAAGAAAAGGCGGAAAATATTTAATTCTGGTATATGGATTTTTATTTTTGTGGGTTATTTTTATGTTGAGTTTTATAGGTTTCATTTTTTTTGATGAATATATGCCTAAACCAAAATTACCTCCTAATGAAGCAAAATATATGGAATTATATGATGAAGCAAATGATTATTATTCGGAATATGATGACTATGATAAAGCTTTAAAAGACCTTTCTGAAGCAAAAATGTATGTTAATAATGATTACCAGTTATATTTATTGGAAGCATACATTTATAAGCATAAACATGATTATCGTAACGTTCTGAATTCTGCTAATAAAGCTATTGTCTTGTTGAATTCTAATCAAAAATCTGTATACAACAAGTCAAAAAGATTTAATTATCCGGAAATAAAAAAATCAGGTCTTACTTCTGCATATACATTAAAAGGAAAGGCTCATTACAATTTAGAAGAATATGCTTTATCTGCCGAAGCTTATACAAAAGTCATTGAAAATTGTTCTTACAAATATACAGATGCTTATTTTTGGAGAGGTGTTTCTAGATTTTATGCAGGTGATAAACAAGGGGCTTTAATTGATTTTCTTCAATACAGGGATATTATTTACAAATATTTTGAAGAAATGTCAGATATTCAATATCCTCAATATACACAAAAAGATTTAGATTTGGCAAATGAATGGATTTCTGCTTGTAAGGATTAGCGTTATTGCTATTGAAAAGCATCATATCTTTTATTATAATTATTTTGTAGAACTTATAATAAAGGAGATAATATGCCGACTTATATTGAAGATGTTACAGCAAGACAAATTTTGGATTCAAGAGGTAATCCGACAGTTGAAGTTGATGTAAAACTTTCCAGCGGTGTTGTAGGCAGAGCTTCTGTACCTTCAGGGGCTTCAACCGGTTCGTTTGAAGCTTTAGAACTTAGAGATAATGATGAATCAAAATATATGGGTAAAGGTGTTTTGAAAGCTGTTGATAATGTAAATACAAGAATAGCACCGGAGCTTATTGGTGAAAATGCTGCTCATCAACAAGAAATAGATAGAATTATGCGTGAATTGGATGGTACCGATAACAAGTCCACTTATGGTGCTAACGCCATTTTAGGTGTATCTTTAGCTTGTGCAAAAGCTTCAGCAAATGCTTATGGTTCACCTTTATACAGATATTTAGGCGGTATTAATGCTATGACTCTGCCTGTTCCTTTAATGAATATTATAAATGGCGGTGTTCATGCCGATAATAATGTTGATTTTCAAGAATTCATGATTGCTCCTGTTGGTGCAACTTGTTTTAAAGATGCTATCAGAATGGGAACAGAAGTTTTTCATCATTTAAAATCAATTCTAAAAGAAAAAGGTTATGTAACTTCTGTTGGAGATGAAGGTGGTTTTGCGCCAAATTTATCTTCTAATGAAGAAGCTCTTTGTTTTATTGTAGAAGCTATAGAAAAAGCAGGGTATACAACAGAACAGATAAAAATTTGTTTAGATGTTGCGTCAAGTGAATTTTACGAAAATGGTAAATATACACTTGACGGTGAAAACAGAACTCTATCAAGAGAAGAAATGGTAGAATTTTTAGAAGAATGGGTTGATAAATATCCTATAATTTCAATAGAAGACGGTATGGCTGAAGAAGATTGGGAAGGCTGGGAAATGCTTACAAGAAAAATTGGTCATAAGTGTCAGCTTGTTGGAGATGATTTGTTTGTTACAAATACAAAACGTTTAAGTGAAGGTATTAAACGTGGTATTTGTAATTCTATTCTTATAAAAGTAAACCAAATAGGAACTCTATCAGAAACTTTAGATGCAATAGCAATGGCACAAGCAGCAGGATATACAACAATCGTTGCTCACCGTTCGGGCGAAACTGAAGATACATTTATTGCTGATTTAGCAGTTGCTGCTAATTGTGGTCAAATAAAAACCGGTTCTGCTTCTCGTTCTGACAGAATGGCTAAATATAATCAACTTATCAGAATAGAAGAAGAAATTGGCCCTGCCGCAAAATATCTCGGCTTGGAGGCCTTTAGCGGACATAAATCTGCACATAGAGTTTACAGACAAAAATAATTTACAATACTTTTTTAAAAACTTTACAACTTGTTTTTAAAAGTGTATTATAGTATTAATAAACAATTTATAAGTTGTTCAAGGAGAACTATTTTGGTAGAAAAGTATAACATAAAGGGTGGAAATCCTTTAAAAGGTGAAGTTAGTATAGGCGGAGCAAAAAATGCTGTGCTTAAATTAATGGCAGCCTCAATTTTATGTAAAGGTTCTACTAAAATTCATAATGTTCCGGATTTGACTGACGTTGAGATAATGCTTAGCGTTATTGAGCAATTAGGCGCAAAGACTGATTATAACAGAGTTTCTAAATCTATTGAAATTGATGCTGCAAATCTTACAAGTATTACGGCAAAATATGAACTTGTAAGCAAAATGCGTGCTTCATTTATTATTTTGGGTGCTCTTGTTTCAAGATGCAGAGAAGCTGTTGTTGCACTTCCGGGAGGTTGTGCAATAGGCGAAAGACGTGTTGATTTTCACATAAAAGGTCTAGAAGCAATGGGTGCTGATATAAAAATTGAGAACGGTTATGTTATTGCTAAAGCACCTAAGCTAACAGGATGTGATATATATTTAGATATTCCGTCAGTTGGCGCTACTGAAAATCTTATGCTTGCTGCAGTTTTAGCTGATGGTTGTACAAAAATTCAAAATGCTGCAAGAGAACCTGAAATTATTGATTTGGCTAATTTTTTAAATGCCATGGGTGCTGATGTTATTGGAGCTGGTACTTCTGATATCACTATTAACGGTGTAAGACAAGAAGATTTGCATGAAATAGAATATACAACTATTCCTGACAGAATTGAAGCCGGTACTTTTATGACGGCAGTTGTTGCTACACATGGTAAAGCTATTTTAAAGAACATATTTCCTGCTCATTTGACATTCTTTACTAATAAATTGTTAAAAATGGGTGCTAGTATTAAGCTTATTTCGCCTACATCAATTGAAGTTTCTTGTAAGTCAAGATTAAATACTGTTAATTTTGTAACTCAGCCTTATCCAGGGTTTCCTACTGATTTGCAATCAATGGCTATGGTACTGCTATCTACTGCAAACGGTGTTGGAATTATTACGGAAAGTCTTTATGAAAATAGATTTATGCAAGTTCCTGAACTTAGAAGAATGGGGGCAGATATTCATCAAGACAGAAACCATGCAATTATCAAAGGTGTAAAAAAATTAAACGGTACAACTTTATGTGCCAGCGATTTAAGAGCCGGTGCAGCTCTTGTTGTGGCTGCTTTAATGGCAGAGGGGTCTTCTATTATTGAAAATCTTTATCACATTGATAGAGGGTATGAAAATTTTGAACAAAAAATATCTTCATTAGGTGGTAAAATAGAACGATTTGATTCTGACAGAATCAGTGAAGATGATTTGAAAGGGGCTTATGATGCCAGAATATAAGCGTTGGTACGATCATGATCCATTACTTTTGGAAGTGGTTAATTTACTTAGAGATTATCAAACTGAGTTAAAAACTCAAGCAGAAATATTTTTAAAAAAGATTGAAGAAAAAGTTTCTAGAGATGCCATGGATAGATTCTATGAAATGGTTAAGCCTGCAAATGGTTCAAGATGGTATGATAAAGATCCTGTTATTTCTATGACAGTTGAACTTTTGCGTGTTGTTCCTGTTGATGTTCAAAGACAGTGTGCGGAACATTTTATTAATTCATTAAGAGAGATGGGAATTGATTATCAAAGTCCCAATGCTAAACCTGAACAAAAAGCTGATTAATGTTTAGATATAAAGATGATGAAAATTTAATTGCTTTTAAAAATAATGTTTTAAAAGGGAAATCTTTTACTGTTAGTGGTGTTACTTCTTTTTTACGATTATTTTTGTTGAATAAAATTTTTGACTATTCAAAAAAAAAGATTTTATTTGTAACTTCTTCGGAACAGAATGCTCTTAAATATCAAAATGATTTGAATAAAATTTTTGAAAAAACTTCTGAAATCTTTCCTTTTCAAGAGGTTTCTTTGTATGAAGACGTTTCGAGAAATAAATATGAATATTCAAAACAGCTAAAATTGCTTGAAAATCAGCCTGAAATACTTTTTACTCCAGTTAAATGTTTGTTGGAATTATTTCCTGATAAAAATTTCTTTAAAATAAATTCAATTACGATAAATAAAAATCAAGATATTAATTTTAAAGATTTTATCCAAAATCTTGTTAACTTAGGCTATAAAAGAGAAACAATGGTAACAGATATTGGAGAATTTTCTGTTAGAGGTGATATAATTGATATTTATACAATGGAAGAAAATCCTGTTAGAATTGAACTTTGGGGTGATGAAGTTGTTGATATAAGATTTTTTAATAATGAAACACAAAAATCAATTTCTAAGACTGATAGTATTATTATAAAACCTTGTTATAAATTTATTGCAGATAATTATGAAGAGGGTATTGATGTTTATCAAAATATTTATAATACCAATTTAGTAAGTATTTTTGATTATTTTAAGGATTATATTATTGTATTTGATGAATTATCTGAAATTTACTCCAAGTACAAATTATTTGATGATAATTATGAAAAACAATATCAGGAATTGTTAAAACAAGAAAATTCTTTAAAACTTAAATCAAAAAATCATATACCTTTTAAAGATTTTTTAAATGTTGTCGCAGGTTTTACAAAAATCGGATTTAACAATTTTATTGAAGAATATGATGATAAAATTATTGAATTTAACTCTTCTATTATGAGAAATTTTAATGCTGATTTTAAAGAGGTTGTTAAATATTTAAAAGAGAAAAAAGATTTTTCAATAGTTGTAGCAACAGATTTTGAAAATCGTGTTAAAGATATTCTGGGAGAGAATAATATATTCGATGTTGATTTTATACCAAATATCACTTCTCAGGGTTGTGAAATTGATGATTTAAAATTAATTGTTTTAACTGATAGAGAATTATTTAATAAACGTTCAAAAGAAATAACTTCAAGTAAAAAATCCTATTACAAAGAAAAACCTGAATATATTGAGAGCATAAATGACATAAAAGAGGGTGAGTATGTTGTTCATTCTATTCATGGGGTAGGAATATATAAAGGATTAAGTCAGCAAAAGATTGATAATGCTTATAAAGATTATTTGACGATAGAATATGCAAATAATGATAAATTGCATATTCCTGCGGAACAAATAAATCTCCTCTGCCGATATAGAGGCTCAGGTTCAGTCAAACCAAAATTATCAAGAATGGGTGGTTCAGATTGGGAAAATACAAAATCAAAAGTTAAAAAAGAAGTTGAAAATATAGCTTACGATTTGCTGGAACTTTATGCAAAAAGAAAACTTAAAGAAGGTATAAAATTTGATGAAGATTCTTCATTGCAGGTAGAAATGGAGGATGCTTTTGAATATACTGAAACTCCTGATCAAATGCGTGCAATAAATGAAGTAAAAGCCGATATGGAGTCTGATAATCCTATGGATAGGTTAATTTGCGGAGATGTTGGTTTTGGCAAAACAGAAGTTGCAATGAGAGCTTTATTCAAGGCTGTTGTATCAGGTTATCAGACTGCTGTTATTGTGCCTACAACAATTTTGGCATTGCAGCATTATCAAACTATCTACGAAAGATTTAAACCTTTTGGCATAAATGTTGAATTATTATCCAGATTCAGAACTGCTAAAGAGCAAAAAGAAACTTTAAAAAATCTTGCATTAGGTAAATGTGATGTTGTTATTGCTACGCATAAACTTTTACAAGATAAAGTTATTTTCAAAAATTTGGGTTTGCTTGTCGTTGATGAGGAACACAGATTTGGTGTAAGACATAAAGAAAAACTCAAAAAATTAAAGGAAAATATTGATATTATCACAATGTCCGCGACTCCTATTCCAAGAACGCTCTATATGTCTTTATCAGGAATAAAAGATATGTCTGTAATTAATACTCCGCCCAAAAACAGACTTCCTATTAAGACTTTTGTTGGAGAAATAAATGAAACAGTTTTAAAAAATGCCATAATGCACGAATTAGACAGAGAAGGTCAAGTTTTTTATCTTTACAACAGAGTAGAATCAATCGAAGAATATAAACTTCAATTACAAAAACTCCTTCCAAATGCAAGGATAGTAGTAGGGCATGGACAAATGGATGAAAAACTCCTTGAACAAGTTATGGTTGATTTTGCAAATCGTGAATACGATATTCTTTTATCTACTACTATTATTGAATCCGGATTAGATATTCCGAATGCAAATACAATGATAATTCATGATGCGGATAAATTTGGACTTGCTCAATTATATCAATTAAGAGGTCGTGTTGGCAGAAGTGAAAAACAAGCATTTTGTTATTGTTTTTATAAACCTGATAAAAATTTAACAAAAGATGCTAGAGAAAGATTAGAGGCAATAAAGGAATTTACAACTTTGGGTAGTGGTTATCAGATAGCCTTGAGAGATATTGAAATCAGAGGTGTAGGCAATATTTTAGGTACAAAGCAGCACGGGCACATGGTAAATGTTGGTTTTGATACTTATTGTAATTTGCTTGAAGATGCTGTTAACGAACTTCAAG
Source organism: uncultured bacterium (assembly GCA_902783785.1). GTDB lineage: Bacteria > Cyanobacteriota > Vampirovibrionia > Gastranaerophilales > Gastranaerophilaceae > UBA791. Next base: position 7,473 of record CACZSH010000024.1, read on the forward strand.
GTAAAGTTGTTTCTCACAAAATACCGACAATTATTGATTTGAATGTTACCGCTTTTATTCCTGATGAATGGGTTGGTTCAAAAGAACAAAAAATGATTGAATACAAACGTCTTTCTGATGTTAATAATCCAACCGAACTTGAATATATTGTTGAAGAATGGAAAGACAGATTTTCAAAAGTTCCTGAAAGTGTTGATAATTTAATAAAATTAATCAAATTACGATTATCAGCTACAGATATTTCAATAAGTTTAATAAGAGAAACTGAAGATAATATAAGAATTTATACTCCTTTTTCTCAGGCAGAATGGCGGATTTTATACAACAAAATTCCAATAGAGCTTACAAAAAAAATAAAATTTACCCCTGCTCCAAAATCTGCAGAAAATGCTAGTTCAATACTACTTTTTGATAATCGTTATATGAACTTTAATGAACAATTTAACATGCTGGAGGATTTGTTTTATAATATTTATAAGTTAAGTTATGAATATAGTAAATAAAAGAGGTAATTTATGAATACAAAAAAACTTGTGATAACTTTAGTTTTATTTGCATTTGTTTTAACGGGATGTTCTTTTAATAAAGATAAAGATGCAATTATAGAGGTTAATGATAAGGTTATTACAAAAGCAGAATTTGAAAAAGATTTTAATAAAGAAATTAACAATCCTGTGTTTAAACAATTAGGTATTAATACAAAATCTAAAAATGGTTTTATGTACCTTTTGATAAAAGGCAGAGTTATTAATAATTTAATTGTTAAGTCTCTTGTAAATCAAGAAATTGAAAAACGTAATATTAAAGTAACAGAAAAAGACGTTGATAAGGCTATAAAAGCTAAGATTCAGCAAGTTGGTTCAAAAGCAAAGTTTGACGAAATTTTAAAACAAAACGGTGTGTCACCTGCAGAATACAAAAAAGAATTAACAGAAGAATTGAAGTTAGAAAAACTTGTGGATATGATAAAAACCGTAAAAGTTACAGAAAATGATGCGAAAAGATATTATAATGCTAATGAAAATAGCTTTAAGTATCCTGATAAAGTCAGAGCTTCTCATATCTTGATTTCTGCAAATCCTTATGAAATAAGAGAAAATTTGAAATTGAAAAATAAAAATTTGTCTGATGATGAAATTGAAAAACTTGTAGAAGAAGAAATGAAAGTTAAACTTAAAGAAGCAGAAAAAGTTTTAGCTCAAGTAAAAAAAGATCCTACATCTTTCAAAAAAATAGCAAAAGATGTTTCTGATGACACGGAATCAGCAAAGCAAGGCGGAGATTTAGGTTTCTTTGCTTCTCAAGAGATGGTAGAACCTTTTTCAAAGGCTGCTTTTAGTATGAAACCAAATACAATAAGTGAAATTGTAAAAACTCCTTATGGGTATCATATCATAATGGTTACAGATAGAATGGCTGCAGGAAAAGATTCTTTTGATGACGTAAAACAAGAAATTATGATGAAGCTTGAACAAGACAAAAAAATAGAAGTTTTTGAAAATTTTGTAGAAGATATAAAGAAAAATGCAAAAATAGAATATCTTGATGAAAGTTATAATCCTGAAACTTTAACTAATGAATTAAAAAATCAAGCTGCGTCAAATCCGGTTGCAAATGAAGAAGTAAATGAAGCAAATCATTCTGCAACTCCAAATCCAGCAGCAAGTAAATCTGAAAAAGAATCTGCTGATAATCAATCAAACAATACCAAAGAAGAAAAAGAATAGTTTGATATAATATGATAAAAACGGTAAGCATATTTGCTTGCCGTTTTTTAATAATAAAGCAGCTCATAAGCCGTGTTCTGTTTTAAGGTAATCATCTGTCTGGTAATTTGATTACTCAAATTCTCTAGCGATATGTCTGAAGTGGGCGGACAGCCTTTATAACCTTCAAATTTATCTTGCATTCGGCTTGGGGTTACCTGACCAATAACTCTCATTATTGTCGGTGATGCTCTTAACTCACCGTTGCACCATCGCCTGTGATTTACAATCCATCGGCAGTATATTTTCTGTGGTCCTATCCACCGGTTCACACCGTCCGGAGTTTCTCCGGAAGCCTGTCCTTGAATGCACGGACTTTCCTCATATAATTTCTTATACGCGATTACCCGACTACTTTATTGTTTTTATTTTATCATGAAAGTTAAAATACTTGATAATTATTAAAAAAATATTCTTAGTGGTCAAAGAAATGTGGAAAATAAATTATTTATGATAAGTTTCATTTTTTAAAATTTTGAATGCTCTGTAAATTTGTTCTACTAAAATTAATCTTGCAAAAGTGTGTAAAAATGTCATTTTTGAAAAGCTTAGTTTGTAGTTTGCTCTTGCTTTTACATTTTTTCCTATTCCGTATGATGAGCCTATTACAAACGCCGCTTCGTTTATTCCGCTGTTACAAAGTTCATTTATTTTTAAAGAGAAATCTTCTGACGATATTTGCTTACCTTCTATTTCTAAAGTTATAAGATATGTATCATTGCTAATATTTGATAAAATCTTTTCCCCTTCTTGATTTAATACGTTTTCTATTAAATTTTCGTCTTTTATTTCAATTGGGTTGATTTCAATTATTTCAATCGGAGTATAGGGTTTTAAGCGTTTTAAAAATTCTTCAACGCCGTCTTTTATATATGTTTCTTTAATTTTTCCAAGTGCTATTATTTTAATTTTCATGTGTCAGATATATAGATTGTGATGGGAATGCGAAACTTATGTTTTCTGCTCTGAAACGTTTGATTATTTCAAGTATGACAGCTTCTTTTACTCGTCTGTAATTTGCTAAGTCTCCATATTTTACATATGCTTGAAGATGTATATCTATTGAACTCGAATTTAATTTTTCCAAATATACAAGAGTGTCATCAGTTACAACTTCATCATTATCTCTTATTATTTGTTTTAATATTTCAATAGCTCTTTCAATTTTTTCATTTGGAGTGTCATATGTAATTCCTATAATTTCGTCTATTCTTCTTTTCTCTATTGCAGAAATGTTAGTTATTAGTGCATTTGCAACTACGTTATTCGGTAATATTATAATTGAATTATCTAATGTTTTTATTTTTGTCGAACGTAGAGTTATATTGATAACTGTGCCTTCAACATTATTAATAACAACGTAATCTCCTAAATCAAAAACTTTGTCATATAGTATTGAAAAAGAACCAAAAATATTTGCGATAGATTCCTTAGCAGCAAAGCTGACTGCCATACCTATAATACCAAAACCGGCTACAAGGGATGTCATTGAATATCCATGTGCTTGCATTACAGATGCTGCAATAATGAATAAAACCAATACTTTTGTTATTTTTGTAAGTATCGGGCAAAAACTTAATAATCTTGCACTGTTTTCGTGTTTTGTAATTATATTTTCCTTAATTTTTTTATTGAGAAATTCAATTAATTTCATCGATATTATGATTATGGAAATTATTAAAAATATTTCTATAAATGTTCCAATATGATCTTTTAAAAAATTTAAAAAGTTTTCCCAGTGGTTTTGTTTTAAAACTTCCTCATTTATTCCTAATACAGAAATTCCTTCTTCTATTGTATTATCCATATTCCCTCACTAGTGTTTTATTTTTTATCTGGTTTTATGCTAAAACAGAAATAATTTAGTGTCAAATATGCTTTATTTCGTGATAAGATGTCGTTATGGATATCTATTTTATTAATTTAAATTTAGAACAAAGTATACTTAAAGATAAAATTCTTTTAAATAAAATACATCATAATCTTTCAAGACTGTTTTTAAAACATATTTTAGAAAAAACTTATAATATTAAGTCCGAAATTTTAGAAAAAAATAAAAAACCTTATATATTAAATAATCAGTTATTCTTTAATATTAGTCATTCTGAAAATATTATAGGTATTGTGTTTGATAAATATGAAGTAGGGTTAGATATTGAATATAAAAGAAAAAGAAATATAATAGGCTTGTTAAAGCATTATGGTTTAGAAAAAGAAAAGCTAACACATGAAGAATTTTATCAGTTATGGACGGTTTATGAAGCTGAATATAAATCCGGTAATCAAAATAAATTGATAAGTTTTAATTACAAAAATTATATGTGTTCTATATCTTGTAAATATGATATAGTAGATAATTTTTTTGAAATTATGATAACTAATCCTAAACTTTATAATCTTGATAAAAACATCGACAAAACAGATTACAACATTTGTTCTTTAGATTTTAGTAATGTAAAACTATTAAAAAAACTTGGTTTAAAAATATTTTCTAAAAAATGAATTTATCTTTGATTAAAGAGGTCAATTTATCATAAGAAAATGTTTTTATTATAGTGTATGCAAGTTCAAAATATTGGTTTTAAAGGTTTAAACAGAATTGAATCAAAGGCTGAAACAAAAGATAGTAAGTCGAAAGCGAAATCAGTTGCAAATAATACTGATGTTATCTCAAAAGATGGTAATTTAGCTATATTAAATTCTGCTTTAGCTTCGTTAAATATTTCAAAGACTTCAAAAGTAATTCAAAACGGTAAAGAATATCAAATTGACGGCAAATACAAAGTGATTGGTGAAATGCCGACAAGTAAAGTTAATGCAGAATGGGCATTAAGAGGTTATACTGATATGCCTTATAAAGATGGTGAAACTGCAAAAATCATAGAATTGACAGATGATTGTAAATTCGTAAGAACATATGATAATAAAAATTCTTTTAAAGCCGGTTCTTGGATTATGAAATATGATGATATAAAAGGTCTTACACCTGAAGAAATTGCTGACAAATTTGCACTTCCTCAAGTACCTACTATGATATGTGATTGTACGCTTCCGAAAGGGACAAAAATAAGAACAGGCGAATGTAATCCGTTATATGGATGGAATGGCGGTGGTCAACAATTTGACCTTATGGGACAAAGAATAGGCGAATTTAATAACGAACGTGAAATAGGCGAAAAAGCCGCTTAATTATCTTATTTTATCTGTTATATGGTTTAAGTTTGCTCGTTGCAAGATATTCGATTAGGTCTTTATTATCAGGATTTTTTGATAATACTTTTTTAAAATATTCTTTTGCTTGCTTCTTATTTCCTATATTTTTGTAGCAAACTCCTAAATTGTAATTTATTGCATAAAAATAGTTATCAGCTTTTGCTGATTTTAATATTTTTATTGCATTTGAATATTGATTTTGTTTCATCAGCATTGTTGCATAATCTATTTTTACATCATCTCTTTTGGGAAGTTCTTTTATTAATTCTTTGTATATATTTTCAGCTTTTTTATATTCATTTTTTGCTGAGTATAGTTCGGCAATGTATATTTCCTTGTCATAAATGTTTGTGTTTTTTAAAAAGTTTTCTGCTTCAGAAAAATTCTTTTCTTCTAATAATATTTTAAATTCAATTTTGTTAGTTAAAGATGATTTTTCTTTATTTGATGCCAATTCTTCTTTTGCTTTTTTTATATTTCCTGATTTATAGTAGGCATTAGCTTTATAAGAATGTTTATAGGCTTCTGTATTTATAGCAGGACCAAAAATATAATTAAATATTCTCATCTTTGTTTTACATAAAAATCTTAAACTGTTGCTTTGGTAACGGTAACATGTTGGGTAAAAATCATCTTTTTCAAATTTATCTATTGTATTTATCGCAGCGTCGAATCTACCGCAGTTTAAATAGTGGTAGTAAAGTATTGTATTATGTGAAAAACTATATTTTAACAAATCTTGATTTTTTTCGTAGTCTTCTATGTTCTCAGGCATACATTTTTTATAATCATAATTATTTTGTATTTTTTCTTGAGGTTCGGGTAAGAATAATACTATAGTAAAAATTGCTAAACAAAAAATTCCTGTTAGAAATTTTATCGATTTTTTATTAAAATTAATCATTTGAATTATCCGTATAAGCTAAAGTGGTACAACCTGCTAAAATTATTATGTTATAAAAAACATACAAAATATTTTTTAATGATACTTGCCAAACATTTGATATAAAAGCGTTATATAAACAGCTTAATGATAGAATTAACATTACAGGTAAAATAAAACTCCAAAATAAAACTTTTAAAAAAGTCTTATTATAAATTTTTACCCCAAACCCTTTTTCAAATATAGCTAAGGCTGTTACAATCATAAATCCAATAGCTAATGCAGTAAGTGTGTAAAAAAATGTAATTCCAAAATTAAAAAAATCAGTTTCAAAGGTACTATTATATTGATTTACTAAGAATTGTTCAACTTTTATTTTGTAGAAAATTAAAGATATATAACGTATAAGAACTATTATGTTGGCAGTAAAAACAAATTTCCAAAACATAAAGTAATCCTTTCTGGTTTGTCATTTAATTATTTTCTAATTCTAAAATAGAAATTTAGAGTTAGATTGTTGTTATCATTTTTTCTTATTGCTAGACCATCACAGAAAAATTGTGGATGATTTTCCGGCCAATTCGTAATGAGTTTTATATTTTTTGTAAGATTTGTATCTGTTGTAAATTTATTTATTATGTTATTGTATATTTCTTCATTATAGTTAAAATACAGAGTATGTTTAGATGACCCTAAGATGCTATAATCAATTCCTTCTCCCCAAAACATTCTTCCGGTATTTGGAATAATTTTTTGTACTTCACATAATAAATTATTTAGTTTTTCTATGCCGCTTTCTTTTATGAAATTGATGTAATAATCGTTATCAAGTACTTCGTTTATCCAATAACATTTTACTTGTTCTATATTATTGTTTTTATCATTTTTAAAACCGATAAAGAATAATGGTTCATAATCCCAATCACTTGGTGTAGGACGGCCAATTTTTGAAAAATTTAAAATTTCATCTTTATATTTAGATATAAAATTTGTATTTTTTTCTAAATAATCAAACATTTCAAGAACATTTTTATTATTGGCATTTTGTAATTTTACATTAAATCTTTTGCATTTATCATATTCATCGTGAGATATTTCAAATCCGCTCATTAAATTATGTTCTTTTAGAAAATTTATTATAGGAAAATCGTGATTGTTCTTTTCATAAAGTTTTTTGCTGTAATTATGAGAATAGTAGATTTTAAATGTAATTTCACTATCTTCTTCAAGTGATGTATTCATTAAAATAAACCCAAGTTTATCTGTATCAATATTATCAACAGTTTTTTCCCCAAAAGTTTCTAAAAGTTTTATATCTATTTCGTTGTCTAAATTTAATTGCATTTAATTGTACTCCTTTTATTTTATACAATTATATATTTTCATTTTGATCTATGCAAATGTTAGTTTAAAACTTTTACATATATTGTAAATTAGAATTACAAATTTCTTGTATAGAAAAAAATAAGGTATAATTTATTTCCAAGAGGTTAATATGATAGATGATTTTTCAACTGAGCAGCTTGCAAACTATAAAGCATATCTTAATTTGATAGAAGAAAGAATGATAAATAAATATTTTGAACAACAAAAACCTTATATTTTTTGTAAGGCCGGTTGTTCTCATTGTTGTGAAAAAGGCCAATATCCTGTTACAAAAATTGAGTTAGCCTATTTATTATTGGGATTCAGTCAACTTCCTAATGAGCAAAAGATTGAAATTATAGAAAAAATAAAGAAGTTAAAACAAGAAAAGTTGAAATTTGAAACAGAAAATCCTGCTTCAAAAGAAGGTTTTATGTATGAATGTCCTTTTCTTAAGAATAATAAATGCAGTGTTTATGAATTTAGGGCGGTTATTTGCAGAACTCATGGTTTAATGTTTTTTGTTGAAGGCGTTAAAGACGAAGAGCCAAAAAATAAAATTCCTTTTTGTGTTCATTTAGGCTTAAATTATAGCAATATATATGATGAAAAAACAAAAACTCTTTCTGATGTAAAAATGAAAGAATTAGGTATTACGCAAGAGCCTCTTGCTTATAATTTGAGTTTAAAGACGTTATTTAATAATGAAATTACCCAAAATTTAGATTTTGAATTTGGTAAAGTAAGAGCTATGATAGATTGGTTTCCGGATTAAATTTTAGTCAATAAACCAATAGTTATTTTAGTTATTATTAGATATATTCTCTAAAAAGGAGAAATGTTATGACACAAATTTTAGATGAAAGTAATTTTCATAAAACGATACTAAATTTAAAAGGTATTGCTCTTGTGGATTTTTGGGCAACTTGGTGTGGCGCGTGCCAAAAACAAATACCTATTATTGATGAATTATCCAATGAAATGTCAGATAAAGCATTAATTGCAAAGGTAAATGTTGAACAAGCACAAAATATTGCACAAATATTTAAAATAACATCCATTCCTACTTTAATCATATTTAAAGACGGTAAAACCATAGAAAAATTAACTGGATTACATACAAAAGAACAACTAAAATCAGCTTTGAATAAATATTTTCTGTAGTTGTTTTTTCAAATATTCATTATGTATTACTCAAATTTAAATATAGATAAATAATCTTTTTCTATATTTAAAAGAGTTTAGATATCATTTTAATTTCGTGATACTTGTAAATAATATATTTATGAGTTTTATAAAAATGCCAAAAATATCTATAATTGTTGCTGTATATAATGTTGAACCATACTTAAGAAGAAGTTTGGATTGTTTGTCAAATCAAACAATGACCGATTTGGAGTTTATTTGTATTGATGATTGTTCGACAGATAATTCACTTGAAATTTTAAGAGAATATGCATCAAAAGATTCTCGATTTAAAATAATAACATCAGATATCAATGAAGGAGCAGCTGTTGCAAGAAATAAGGGTTTAGATATGGCGACAGGTGAATATTTAGGATTTATTGATCCTGATGATGCAATAGACCTCAATTACTATGAAAAATTGTATAAAAAGGCAAAAGAAACAAATGCTGATGTTGTAAAATGTGAACAAAAAGAAATATATTCTGATGAAAGCAGTTCTAAAAGCAGATTAAACAAAAAAATTAAACACAACATATATAACTTTTCTCATGAATGGACAACTGCAATATACAAAGCATCAATTATTTATGATAATAATATAAGATTTCCTGAAGAATGTACAAAGGCACAAGATAGAGTTTTCCTTAATAGGGTAATTTTAAAAACAAAAACAATAAAGTTAATTAATAATATTTTTTATTATTACCATAGAAGAGAAGATTCTTTAAATGCAAAAGTTATACCATTAAAAAGTATAAAATCTGCATGTAGATCTAAAATTCTAATGGCAGAAGATTTAAATAATTCAGGACTTTATGAAAAAAATAAAAAGCAATATATTGAAAATTATAAAAATTTAACTAACTCAGTATTTTATACTGTTTTTCAAAATAAAACAGAAGAAGCACGAATATTGTGTGCAGAAAATTTTATGAATTTGTATGATTTGGTTTTAGATAAAAAGTTTTTTGAAAAAAACTATAATTATCCAAAGTTTATTGATTATGTAAAAAATAAAAATAAAGAAAATTATCAGAAATTTTTATTAATTTGAAAAACCAATATGAATTATCTGAAAAATATTCAAAAAAATATGCTAATTTCTTTAATAATATATTTTCAATAAAGAATTCGTATGATAGAAAATATAAAATTATAAAAATTTTAGGATTTAAAATAACGATAAATTATAAATAAAAGGTTTAATAATAAAAAATAATTTAATGTAATGTTGTATTTATTATCAATTTGTGGAGTACCATTTATGACTAATTATTTAATAACTGGTGGAGGTTTTAATAATAAAGGTGCAGAATCAATGCTTTATACTCTTTTAACATAATTAAGAGATAAAGATGAAAAGTGTAAAATATATGTATTAATTAACGGTAAAATTAAAGAAACAAATAAAATTTTTAAAAATATTGAATTTGTTGAATATTCAAAAAAAGAATTAAAAAATATTTTAAATCCATTTAGCTTTTTAATAAATAATAAAAAAAATCATTTATTAAAAGCTGTAAAAGATTCTGATATAATTTTTGATATTTCAGGGTATATTCTATCTTCACAATGGGGTAAAGATGCTAAACGTATTTTACATATAATAAATTTAGCAAAAAAATACAAGAAAAAGGTTATTCTTTTACCACAGTCATTTGGACCATTTGATTTTCCAAAAAAATACAGACTTACAGATAAAAATTTAAATAAAGTTTTATCATATGCAAACATAATTTTTGCAAGAGAACAAGATGGATTAAACCATCTTAAAGCCTTGGGTTTAAAAAATATAGAATATTCTCCTGATATAGTTATTCAGAGTGCAAAACCCTTTTCAGGCTTTTTAGAAACAGTTCCTGAATATTCAGAAATTGAAATTAAGAATAAAAGCGTATTAATAATACCTAATGTTAGAGTTTTTGAAAGAACGAACAAGCAACAACTCTTTTTGCTTTATAAAAAGGCAATAAATCATTTATTGAATAATGAATATAATATCTACATTTCTTATTACGATTCATCAGATAAGAATATTTGTGCTGAAATTTTTAAAATGTTTAAAGATAATCAAAACGTAAATTTTTTGGAAGAAAATTTCGATTGTATACAATTTAGTAAAATTTTAAATAAATTTAATTTTGTAATATCGTCTCGATTTCATTCAATAGTTCATTCATATAGAAATGCTATTCCAGTATTAGCAATA
>CACZSH010000025.1 GCA_902783785.1 uncultured bacterium
ATAAAATAGAAATATTTTATACTCTCTCTTAATATCCTCGTGTTTATTTAATGTTTGTCGCAATCGGCAAACTTTTTTTTGCGTAAAATTTGCCGTCAATATTAAATAAAAAAGGTTTTTATATAATTTTCATCACTTGACAAACGGGGTAACATAGTAAATAATGAAATTAGCAGGGTGATAGTTTCCTAAGCTATCAATACTCTGTTAGAAGTCGAAGCGATTCTTATCTTTTCAGGTAAGAGTCGTTTCTTATTATGTATAAAATCAAAAATAGCACTATTAATGTTAAATTGAAGTTTTCCATAATAGCCTCCTTTCTTCGGAACTATCGACCGAAATCGAAGTATTTGTTGTGTCGAAGTTTCGTAGAAAAGAGTATTTTTTAACCCTGCACTATTATTCTAACATAATCCAAAACAAGATTAATTTTTCATCACTTGACAAACGGAGTAACATAGTAAATAATATAGATACAGGGGCAAGCCCTAAAGAAATACCACTTCATTAGGATTTGACTTAGTACCCTGTACTTGTTAAATTTTTAGTGCTACTATGAATAGCGTTGCTACGATTAGTAGCATTATTGTTTTTACAAGCATTTTATCACCCCCTTTCAAGACTTTAAATCCTTAGTTAATGTTGTATCTTGAGGGAAAGTGAAACGGATACTACCCTTACAAATTTATTCTAACATAATCGCTTTGGCTTGTATATTTGCTTAGATTTTATCTTAGCACCTATCTGAAAAAATTCATATCAATTAAAAAATAATCTTAAATCAATGAATCAATTTTGTATTTTCTTTAATACTTTTATGCTGCAATAGTCCCAATCACAGTGATTTACACAGTCAAAATCACATTTTATATCGTGTTTGTTTAAATGAAAAGTTCCATCAAAAATATTACCTAACTTAAACTCATCATTATCAATATCTTCTATTGCAGGCGAATAAAGATATTCCATAGCTCTTGCACATATCGTTGCACTACCGTCAGATAATAAATTAAAATAATTCTTTCCGGCAGAACATTTTTTTACAGAGTTATAGAATCTTTCTTCTTGATTATTAAACATTCTATCTTTCGTAACATATTTCCGCAACAATTTAAGATAATCCTCAGAATATTCATAATGCTTTTTTGAATCAATTATAAGAGGATCAATGTGGAATGGTATATTATTTTCTTCAAATATTTTTAACTTATTTTTTATAAATTCATAATTTCTTAAAGTTGCAACAATGTTGACACACACTTTAAATCGTTGTTTTAGTGCTAAAACTTTTTTAACAAAATCATCAGGATTTTCAACAAATTCACTGTGATATGATATATTTAAATTTATTTTTTTATTTATTCTAAAATAAACGTCTAACGGCAAAGAAGCATTGGTTACGATACCTAAGATATCATGTTTTGATGGTAAATTATTAACTATGTATGGCAAATCTTCATACAAAAAAGGTTCTCCACCAGCTATATAAAAAGACGTCGCCGGCATTTTTTCCATAGCTTCTACCCATTCTTTACCTGTTCTCTCAACAGATTTTGGAAAAGTTTGGCTAAAATCATTTGCACCGCATAGCGGACAAAATGTACATTTGTAATTGCAACGAAATGTTATTTGCATATTACAGATTAGTTTATTTGGAAAAATTACTCTGAAATAAGGCTTTAAAATATGTTTAATTTTATTTGGCACTAATCTGTGAACAAGTTCTAAAAGCATTCTTCTTTCCAATCTCAATTAATATTTTTTTAGCGTAGCAAAATTTAAATAAAAATTCAACTTATAAAATTTGTTAATAAATAAAATTCGTGATAATATCAGTTTATGGTTATTAGAGGGCAAGTATTTAAAATACATTCTGATTTTTACTATGTTAAGTGCGAAAATGAAGTTTTGGAATGCAAATTAAGAGAAGTCCTAAAAAAACAACAAAAAAAAGTTGTTGTCGGTGATTTTGTCGAAGTTGAAGATGAAAAAATTCAGAATTTTCTTCCAAGAATAAATTATATTCCCCGTCCAGCCGTAAGTAATATTGACCAGATGATTATCGTATCAGCCGTTAAAGAACCTGAGCTTAATTTTACTCAATTAGACAGATATATTTGTTTTGCTAAATATTATAAAATTCCTGTAAAATTATGTTTTAACAAGAGTGATTTGTCATATGATGATAAATTTATAGAAAAAGTTTTTTCTATCTATGAACCTCTAGGATACGATATTATATTTACTTCAGCTTTAGAAAAAGATAATATTGAAGAATTTGAAGAGATTTTAAAAGGAAAAACAAGTGCATTATGCGGTAATTCAGGAGTCGGTAAATCAAGTCTTATAAATGCAATAAATCCAGAATTAGAATTGAGAACAAAAAATGTAAGTGAGAAAACAGAACGTGGTACACATACAACAAGACATTGCGAGATTTTTAATTTAAGTGAGGACATAAGAATAATCGATACTCCAGGTTTTTCAAATTTAAAATTTGATTTTATGTTACCGTTGGAAATAAGTAATTTATTTGAAGAATTTGATAAATACAAGGGCTTGTGCAAATATTCGGATTGTTTGCATATACACGAAGACGGATGTGCTATTTTGGAAAATATTCAAAATGTATCGAAAACACGATACAACAGTTATGTATCATTTACAGAAGAAGCTAAAGAATATAAGGAACGAATTAAATATTCCGGTACAAAAGAAGAAACTTTTTCAAAAGAGCATAATAATAAATCAATGGCAAAAATTAGTTCAAAAAAGCGTCAAGATTCAAGAAAACTTTCAAAACAAAAATTAGAAAAAGAGGACATGGAAAATGAAACAATATATTGATTTAGTAGAAAAAAAATTGGATGAATATATTCCTGTAAAATATCCGGAAGAAATATATGAATCAATGAGATACAGTTTATTAGCAGGTGGAAAAAGATTAAGACCGATTATTTGTTTAGAAACCTGTAAAATATTTGGAGGAAATATCGAAGATGCACTTCCAATAGCTTGTGCAATAGAAATGCTACATGTTCAAAGTTTAATTCATGATGATTTACCTTGCGTTGATAATGATGATTACAGACGAGGACAACTTTCAAATCATAAAGCTTTTAGTGAATCTACAGCAGTGCTTGCAGGTGATGCTTTAATAACTTACGCCATACAAACAATAATAGAAAAATCAAAAAATCTATCAGCAGAAAAAATATTAAAATTAATTGAATTATATACTAATGCTGCGGGCGTAAATGGTATCATAGCAGGTCAGGTAGTTGATATCCAATCAGAAGGAAAAAAAATTGATAAAGAAACTTTGGAATATATCCATACTCATAAAACAGCTGATATGTTCAGATTTGCATTCAAAGCCGGTGGTGTTGTAGCAGGTTTACCTGATGAAATGTTAGAAATTTTAGATAAATTAGGTCTAAAACTAGGCCTTGCTTTTCAAATTTGCGATGATATTTTAGATGAAACGTCTACTTTTGAAGAAATGGGAAAAACATTAGGCAAAGATGAAGCCGAAGAAAAATCAACATATACAAGACTTTACGGCTTAAAAAATGCAGAATGTAAAGTTAATTGCCTACTTGATGAATGTTATGATATACTAAAAAAACTTAATCTAAAATCTGAAATTTTTGAAGATATAATTGCATCAATTAAAAGAAAGGCAAAAATTTAATGACTAATATTGCACCAATGATTTATAATACAGGATATGAAGCTATTCTGGCAGGCTTATTAGCTGCTGTAATAGCACAAATAATAAAATTTTTCTTACATCTCATTGTTCACAGAAAAGTCGATTTTAGAGTATTTACAACAACAGGTGGAATGCCTAGTTCACATTCTGCCGGTATGGTTGGATTGGCAACATCCGTTGGAATAATAGGAGGTTTTTCTTCTTTGTTTTTTGCTGTTGCAATTGGTAATGCTCTTGTTGTTATGTACGATGCCGCAGGAATTAGACGTGCGTCAGGTAAAATGGCAGTTTGCTTAAATAAAATGATGGATGATTTTTATAAGCATGATGCAAGTGCAATCGGTACTAAATTAAAAGAACTTTTGGGACATACTCCTTTTGAAGTTTTTAATGGCGCCGTTTTAGGTGCATTATTTGCATATTTCTTACATTATTATCTTCTTGTGTACTAGTAAATTATTTTTTAGCGTTTTCTTCAATATATTTTTTTAGTGTATTTAGCATTAAATTAGTGTATTCTTCGGGATTATTTTTAGATAATAATTTTAAATCATTTAAAGATTTTTTGTCATCTGATTTTATATCTTTTAAAGCTTGTTTTGTACCTTCAACAAAAGTTTTTACAACGTCGTATTCACGTGTAGAATATTTCATCGCTTGATTTACTCCGCCTTTTGTACAATCAAGCAGTGTTTTTATTGTATCGTCATCAGGACTTATGTTTCTAAATACAGTTGAAATAACCATTCTTGGAATAATTTGATTAGTTGCCCAGTTACCTTTTTTTAGTTTTTCAGAGGTTAACCCAAGAGCAGTATCAATACAGGTTGATTTACCCTGAGAAAGAACTTCATCTAAAATTTCATAACCTGTATCAAAAGCTGGAACAAAAGTACCAATTAAACTTGAAGCTAATTTTTCAGCTCCACTTATTGATGCTGAACGAACCAAATTTTTAAACTTATCTTTAGTTAAATCATCATCAACATTGTTAGAAAGTTTATCTGAACCGTCAACCAAAACTTTAACGCCCATAACAGTTGCTGCTTTTGCAGCTATTTTTGCTAAACCTGCTTCTGGTGCTGCAAGTAAAACAACAGCTGATATTGCAGAACGAGTTACACCTCTGACTGCTGCTGCACCTATTTCTTGAGAACGATTATATTTGTCTACTCTTGCTTGAATATCATTTTTTGTACCGTAAGCTTTTTTATAGGCATTGTCATAATCTTCTTTAAGTTCTTTTATTGTTTTTCCTTTTGCACATTTTTTAGCTGTTTCTTGTGTAGTTTCAACTAAAAATTCTGCAATAATTCCGTAGGTAGAGTATTTTTCATCATCAGACATTTTGTCTGTATTTAATCCGCTTGATTTTAGGGTATCATTAAGAATTTCTTTTGAACCTAATACAGATACAAGACTGTTTTCCAAGTCTTTAAGTGTTGATTCTTTTGTCTTTGTTTCGTAATAATAAGGCACAGCTCCTGTCATCGCATATGGAAGAACTTTTATTGATTTTTTATCTTGTAATTTTCCGTTATTTTCTTTGTAAGTTTTAATATTTTCAGATAATTTAGAACTTGTAATGTCTGCCATAACTTTCGATGTTACGGCAATATTAAATTGTTTCGCTTTTTTATTATATCTGGCAATATTGGCATTACTATATTCAACATCAAAAATTTCTTTGAATTTTTCGTTAAATTTATTCTCTTTAATAGACTGTTTTAATTCGTTAATTTGCTCATTATATGTATCAATATCAGATTGAACAAGTACAGCTCTATTTTTAGAGTTCCAAAGAACACTTATACTATCAGCAATTTTACCTGCCCAGCCATCCGTAGCTAATTGACCATTTAATGATGTTTGGGCAATTTCGCCTACTGTTTTTAAGCTTTCTGCTGTTTTTTCATATTGTTTAATTCTGTTAGATTTACCTGTAAAACTAACATTTGTAGAGCGTTCGAATGTATCAGGCTTTTGAACATAGGCACTAGTTCTAAATTCTCTCTCAGAAGATTTTCTTAATTGTTTAATATTATTTGTTGATATATCAATATTAGAAATAAACAAATTAAAATACCTAAAAATACACTAATGCCCTACATAGATTTAAACAATTAGAAATCACCGTTTTTGCTTAATTTTTAACATGTATGAAGTTATTGTTACAAGGGTTTTATATTAAAAAAAGTTTGATATACTATAAACATAATTAATGAAGAGGAGATTAAAAATGATAAGATTAGGTATTTTAGGATACGGAAACTTAGGTAAAGGTGTTGAAAATGCTGTTAAGTTTAATCAAGATATAGAGCTTTGTGCAATTTTTACAAGAAGAAATCCTAACGATTTAAAAATTAATTCAAAAACTCCGGTTGTTTCAGTAAATGAAATTGAACAATGGAAAGATAAAATAGATGTGTTAATACTTTGTGGCGGATCAGCAACTGATTTACCTGTTCAAACGCCTAATTATGCGAAAATGTTTAACGTAATAGATAGTTTTGATACTCACAAAAGAATACCAGAACACTTTAAAAATGTTGATAAATCGGCAAAAGAATCAGGTAAAACAGCAATAATTTCACTTGGTTGGGATCCGGGATTATTTTCGTTGAACAGATTATTTGGAAATATAATTTTACCTGACGGGAAAGACTATACTTTCTGGGGAAAAGGCGTAAGTCAAGGTCATTCTGACGCTATAAGAAGAATAAAGGGTGTAAAGAATGCAAAACAATACACAATCCCTGTAGAATCTGCTCTTCAATCAGTAAGAAACGGCGAAAATCCTGAACTTACAACAAGACAAAAACACACAAGAGAATGTTTTGTTGTAGCAGAGGAAGGTGCTGATTTAAAACGAATAGAAAAAGAAATCGTAACAATGCCAAATTATTTTGATGAATACGATACAACTGTTCACTTTATATCCGAAGAAGAATTAATTAAAAATCACTCAGGAATTCCACATGGAGGTTTTGTAATAAGAAGCGGAAAAACTTCTGATGAAATAAATCATGTTATAGAATATCGTTTAAAATTAGATTCAAATCCTGAATTCACATCAAGTGTGCTTGTTGCTTATGCAAGAGCTGCATATAGATTAAATAAAGAAGGTCAAACAGGTTGTAAAACAATATTTGATATACCACCTGCTTATTTAAGTCCGAAAACAACTGAAGAATTGATTTCTACTATGTTATAAAATCATAGATTTTACTGGGGCGGTTTGAAAATTTTTCAAACCGCCCTTTGTATTTATTTATAAATAGCCTTGAATTTAAAAATATGTTATTATTTTCACATGGCAATATTATCAGATGATGAAAAACTTGAAACTCATAAAAAAAATCCTGTTATAAAACCGGATAAAAATGTTTATGATAGAATTTTTGAAAATTCAATTCGTCCAAAATCATTTGATAGTTATATAGGTCAAACAACTTTAAAAGAAACATTAAAAATTTCAATTGAAGCTGCTAAAAAGCGTAATACAACTCTTGACCACGTTTTATTTTATGGGCCTCCCGGATTAGGAAAAACTACATTAGCAGGTATTATCGCAGAAGAATTAAATACATCTGTCAAAATAACATCTGCACCTTCATTTGAACGTCCAAGAGATATTATTGGGGTTTTGATGTCTTTAAAAGAGGGTGAAGTTCTTTTTATTGATGAAATACACAGACTCAATACTGTTACTGAAGAAATATTGTACCCCGCAATGGAAGATTTTTATCTTGATATGATGACAGGTAAAACTCAAACTGTTAAAACAATGAGAATACAACTTCCTAAATTTACTCTTGTAGGTGCTACTACCAAAGCTGGTGGTATTTCTTCGCCTCTTCGTGATAGATTTGGATTTGTTCATAGGTTACAATTTTATACAATTGATGAATTAACTCAAGTTATTTTAAGAACTGCAAAAATACTAAACATTGAAATATCAACAGATAGCGCAAAAGAGATTGCAAAACGTTCAAGAGGTACACCTCGTATTGCAAACAGATTATTAAAAAGAGTTGGGGATTTTGCTATTGTAAAAAATAACGGAAAAGTTGATTTAAATATAGCTAAAGATTCTCTTAATACTTTGAAAATAGATGAATATGGACTTGATGAAACCGATAGAGATATGTTAAAGCTTATTATTGAAAAATATAATGGAGGTCCTGTCGGTTTGGATACTATTGCTGCCGCATTGGGAGAAGATGTCAGAACAATAGAAGATGTTTGCGAACCTTATCTTTTGCAGGCAGGACTTTTAATGAGAACTCCAAGAGGCAGAAAAGTTTCACCTGAAGCCTATGTTCACTTAGGTTTAGGTATTTTTAATGAAAAATAACAATTTGAATTAAAAATAATATAAAAAATGTTTATAGTATATACAAATTTTAAATTATAGATGAGTTTAAACCATGATATAATTTGATTATTATGAAAAAGATTATTTTATTTTTTATGTGTTTTATATTATTTTGTGCAAATTGTTTTGCAATAGATAATGATACTGTTTTAAAATCAGAAACAGGTTTTGTAAAACATCTTGAATATACCGAAGATGCAGATAGTGGTAACAATAAACAAATAGTTGATGTTGTTATAAAATCAGGCATGTTTAAGGGTGAAACGGTTACAATTGAAAATATTTTAACAGGAAATCCTTACTACGATATTCTTTTAAAGAAAAAAGATAATGTAATTCTTCACCTCGAACAAGCTGATGACGGAATACAATTTTTTATATCTGATATAAAACGTGTTCAAGGATTGTATTTTTTATTAGGAATATTTGTATTTCTTGTTTTACTTGTCGGTAAAAAGAAAGGTTTGATGAGTATAATAGCAACAGGATTAATTGTTTGTCTTGTTATCTGGCTTTTAACTCCAATGATATTAATGGGAATAAATCCAATATTTTCAACAGTATTGTTATGCCTCTTATCATCTGCAATAGCTGTTTATTTTGTAGGCGGACTTAATATCAAAAGCACATCAGCCGTTTTAGGTACCGTCTTGAGTTTAATATTATCTGCATTTTTATCTGTTATGGTTATAAAAATATCAAGATTAACAGGTTTTTGCTGTGAAGAAAGTGTCTTTTTATACTCTGTTCATCCCGAACTTAATTTTGTAGGTATTTTAACATCCGCAATGCTAATTTCAACACTGGGTGCGGTTATTGATATTGCTATGTCAATTGCAAGTACTATTAATGAAGTATTTGAATTAAATACTAAACTTTCTTTTCAAGAATTGTTTCATTCAGGAATGAATGTTGGAAAAGATATAATCGGAACGATGACTAACACATTGATATTGGTATATTTAGGAGGTTCATTACCTCTTGTGTTACTTGCTCATAATATAGATTTAACTAAATTTTTTAATTTAAATATGGTTGTAACAGAAATATCTTCAGCTCTTGTAGGAAGTATTGCTCTTGTTATTTGCGTTCCGATGACTGCTGTTATAACAGCTTACTTACTAAAATCAAAAAAAACAGATACAAATTTTGAATTTGACAATGAAGAATAATTTAATGCTATAATATATAACAAATAAATTGAGGAAATAAAAATGATTGAAATGAGAGTAATGGGCATAGCCCTTGATACAAGAACAGGTTCACCTATTGTAGTATTACACGATAAAGATAACAGAAAAGCTTTACCAATATGGATAGGTTCAGCAGAAGCGAGTGCGATTATAAGAAAAATAGAAAACCTTGTCGTTGCAAGACCAATGACACATGATTTGATTATAAATATAGTAAAACAACTTGGTTATAGAATAGATAGAATAGAAATAGCTGACGTTGAAGAAGATACTTATTATGCATCAATATATATAGTAGACAGAGATGGAAATGAAGAAGCAATTGATGCAAGACCGTCAGATGCTATAGCTGTTGCAATAAGAATAGATGCTCCTATTTTGGTGTCAGCAAGCGTTCTTGCGACAGGTTCTGTTTCAACTGACCCAAGTAAGGATGAAGAAGAAGCTGAAGAATTCAAAAGTTTTGTTCAAAGTTTAAAACCTTCTGATTTTGAAAAAATGCTAAAAGATAAAGGTGAAACAGAAAAAGATAACTAAAAATTGTAAAAGTATTAAGTTACTTAGAAATTTGATTAAAGAAAGGTCTAAAATGAAAGTTTTATTACTAAATGGTTCTCCTCATAAAAATGGATGTACATATACTGCGCTTGAAGAAATATCAAAAACTTTAAATGAAGAAGGTATAGAAACAGAAATTTTTCAATTAGGAACAGATATAATATCAGGCTGCAGAGGTTGTAATGCTTGCGCGAAACTAGGAAAATGCGTTATTGACGATAAAGTTAATGAATTTGTAGCTAAAGCAAAAGATTTTGACGGATTTATTTTTGGCTCAGCTGTACATTACGCCGGTGCGACAGGTTCAATAACTTCATTTTTGGATAGAGTATTTTTCTCTGCAGCAAGAGCAGGAAAAAGCTCAATATTTTCACATAAACCAGCTGCTGCGATTGCAAGTGCGCGTAGAGCAGGTACAACTGCAACTTTGGATCAGTTAAATAAATATATGACAATTTCTCAAATGCCTGTTATTTCAGGCAGATATTGGAATATGGTTCACGGATATACTCCAGAAGAAGTTAAACAGGATTTGGAAGGTATGCAAAATATGAGAATTCTTGCTCGTAATATGGCGTGGCATTTAAAATGCAAAGAAGCCGGTGAAAAGGCTGGAATCCCTATGCCAAAGCAAGAAGAATTTGTATTTACAAATTTTATAAGATAATTTTAGATGAATATAACTGAAATAAACAACGAATTAAAAAATATAAAAAGAACTTCTTTTGGAATATCTATTCCTGAATTAAGAAAATTTGCAAAAAAGATTGCAAAACATGATTATAAAGTTTTATTCAAAGGTAATAAATTTGATACATTTGAATTAAGACTTTTACACGCTTTCACTATCGGTTATATTAAAGATGATATTGAAAATATTTTAAAATATTTTGAAGATTTTATTCCATATGTTGACGATTGGGCAGTAAATGATTCTTTATGTCAAAATTTTAGAATAGCAAGAGAATATCCGACACAAGTTTGGAATATGCTTATGAAATATAAATTTTCGACAAAAGAATTTGAAAGTAGAATAGTTTCAGTTACCTTGCTATCACATTTTTTGAATGATGAATATATTGATAAAGTTTTGGATATTTTAAATATTTTAAATACAAATGATTATTATTCTCAAATGGGCGTTGCTTGGGCTGTTGCAACAGCTATGGGGAAATATCCAGAAAAAACACTTTATTACTTAAAATCTGATAAAAATAAGCTTGATAAAATTACTTATAATAAATCTCTTCAAAAAATAAGAGAATCATTTAGAGTTTCTGATGAGATAAAAAAATTGACAAAACAAATGAAAAAATAAAAATAAAAATTATTATTATTTAAAGTTTTACTATAATAACCAATTTATTTTCTACTCGTTGTTGCACATGTCTTTTGTGCTTGTTATAATTTTAGCAGAGTAGAAGGGGATATTATCATGAAAAAAGCATTTTATTATATGTTTAAAGATACTGATTTTTTAAAGAAAACATACGTGTTCTTTATATTTTTATTGATGGCTACATTGGTTTCAAATTATTCAAATCTTTTGTCGCCAAATCCTATTACAGGTTCTAATTTATATTATATAGTTTTATCTTGTATAACCGCTGTTTTAATGTTTATCCCTCAAGGATATATATTATCAATTATAAAATCAGCTACACAACAAGAAGAAGAATATTTTATTCCGGCAGTTGATATAAAAAGAAACTTTATTCAAGGTTTAAAAGTTTCAGTTGCTTTTGGACTTTTATACTTTTTGATAATATCTCTTTTAAGTATTATGTTGACAATAAGTATTGTTGCAGGCATGACAACAGGAGTTAAGACTTATTTCTATATAACAATAGCAGTTATTCTTTTTGTTTTATTTGTTTTATTTTGCTTCTTCCCTGTATTCACTTGGATGTTTGCTTTTAAAGATAATTTTTTAACTTATTTCAGATATATTTTAGCAACAAAAATATTCTGTGTAGATTTTAAAAGATATGTTTTACATTTTATTGTTATAGCTGCAGTTATTATATTAACAGCTTTTTCAACAGGTTTTCTTTCTAACCCTGTATATTTGAAAAACCCTCTTGCATTTTCTGCTATAACAATTTTGGATTCAATAATCATGTACTACGTAATGTTAGTTATTGGATTTTTAATTGCAAAATCCATAAAAACAGAAGCTTTTGAATTATTGGGTGTATTTCAATATGAAACTGTAACAGAACAAGTTGAAGAAACTCATGAAATACAGGAACATATCGAAGAAAATACAGAAAATAATTCTGAAGAAAACAATAACGAAAACTAAAATAATTAGTTTAATATTTGTTAATAATCTGATAAAAACTATAAAGTTTTTCTAAAAATTACCGATAACACTCATGTAAGTAATAAAGGGTGTGTGTTATGGTAAGTTCAATATCAGGAATCAGTGCAAATATTACAACAGCAGTTCCAGCGGTATCTTTTGGTTGTAATCAATTAAGCGAAGATTTAATAAGAAGATTAAAAGAGCTTGGTATTGATCCTACAAAAGTTACTTCGGCTGCGCAAGCAAGAACACTAATTGCACAAAAAGAAAAAGAATTAAAAGCTCAACAAGGTCAACAAATACAAGGTGAACAACAAAAACCTTCTTCAACTGTTGATATGCGTCAATTAAAAGATGATATTGGCGATTTGGGTAAAAAAATTGGCATTAATCCTGATTCTATAAAAGATTTGTCAAAAATTGTTGATGCATTCCAAGTTGGTGTTAGCAATTACGTTGCTGCAGCAAAAGAATCAACAGGATTACAAGGTGTTAATAATGCAAGAAAAGCTTCAAATATTGAAATAAAAGAAAAACCTGAAAACATACAAGCTGCATTTGTAAGTATCAGAGATAGAGTTAATACTGTTGAAAATGAAAAGAAAGCTGCATTCCAAGGTCAAGATATGTTAGCTATGTTAAATAAACTACAATTAGGTTTATAATAAAAATTTTAAAAGATAATGTACACTTTTTTGAATAACGAATAGGATTATCAAGATGATAATCCTTTTTTATTTTGCATATTTTTGGGTTATAATTTTCATATAAGGGGTAGGTATCAAATATGAAAAAGAAAATTTTAATAATAACAGGAAGTATTGTCGGAAGTTTAATTGTATTAGCTTATTTAGCGTTTTTATTTGTTTTGCCGAATGTAATTGATTTAAACCAATATAAACCAATTATTCAAGAATCCGTAAAAGCTCAAATTCCTTTAAATTTAGATTTTAAAAATGCAAAAATATCTGTAACCCCAATGCTTTCTGCAGGAGTTAAAATTGATGATATTTCAGTTAAATTTGAAGACGGAACAACACTTTTTTCTGCGGATGATGCAACAGTTAGAGTGGCTTTACCGAGTATATTTGTTTTAACCGTAAAAGTTCCGACTTTAGAAATTAACAATCCAAAATTGAATTTCACGATTGTTAACGGAAAACAATTTAAGATTCTGACTCTTGTAGAGCAAATTTTGCAAAGCCAAGAAGAAAATATAGTTGCAAAAGATACTCAAACAACTCAAGAATTGCCGATTGACCCTGCGTTAATAAGAATAAAAATTCCTAACATCAAGTTGAATAATTATGATGTTTTAATAACTGACGAAAAAACAGGACATAAACTGGAATTAAAAGGTGAACAATTAAAATTAGGATATTTTAACGGAAAAGTTATTAAAGCAAAGACTTTGGCTGAATTTTATAGTGATGAAAATAAGAATATAACAGCTGATATTGATATAAATTCATATTTACCAAAAATGGAAGGTTTAGATGAAGAAGATGATAAACCTGAAAGGGTTGAATTACCTTTTATAAACCCTGTTTTAATGTATAGACAATATGATTTAAAATCAAATATCGCCGCAAAATTAAAAGTTCGTGAAAAAAATGGCTTGGTAAAAATAAACGGATTTTTGAATATTGATGATACAACATTAAATTTATCTGATTACAGACTTCCAAAATGTTATTTCCACGGAAAATTTAACGGAACAAAAACAGATATAGATACAGATATTGCTGTTACACAAACTCAAAGATTAAAGCTTTTGGGTATGATTGATTATGGCAAAAATTCTAAGATAGATATGATTTTTAAATCTGACAAAATCTATTTTCAAGATATGATTACTCTTGCAAAAGCCTTTTTGGATTCTATCCATGTCAGAAATGACTTAAACTTGATAAAAGGAAAAGGTTATCTTGAAGCTAATGCAACAGTAAAATCAAATTTAAAAAATTTAGTTTCAAGCGGAAAAATTTTAGTTCGTGATGGCGCAATTGTAAATAAAAATATTAATCTTGGAATAACAGGTGCAAATGTTAATTTGATTTTTGATAATAATACTCTTGACATAAAAGATACATATATGTACATAAATAATGCACCTTTAAAAGCAGAAGGCAGTATTGATGAAAAATCG
Organism: uncultured bacterium; assembly: GCA_902783785.1. Lineage (GTDB taxonomy): Bacteria > Cyanobacteriota > Vampirovibrionia > Gastranaerophilales > Gastranaerophilaceae > UBA791. The sequence continues at coordinate 14,302 of CACZSH010000025.1, forward strand.
GTTGCAGATATAAAAATCTATGCAAATCAAATTCCTATTTCAGGTTTATTTAGAGCTTTTGCGCCAAAAGATGTTAAAAAATCCGTTATCGTAAAAGACGGAAAATTAACATTAAATACAGAAATAAAAGGTAAATTAAAAACTGTTTTATGTAATGCAAAAATAGATTTGGATAATTTCTTGATGCAGGATGTTGCCAATTCTATGAGAATTACAAATGATAATTTGAATATTGTTTTAAATTCAAACGGTGAGACAAAAAATAATAACATTGATATTGTTAATAATGGATTATCAATTGTTCTTCCTCAAGTAAACTCATTGATAAAAGATAATCTGTTAAATGTTACTATTAAAGATTCAAAATTAACAATTAAGCCAACAGATGTTTTGATAAATAAAAATTCAAAAATAACATTTGACGGTATAATTGATTCTGACAAAAATGAACCGATATTTAATATAAACGGAAAAGGAAATCTTGTTGCCGTTGATTTGAAAAAGTTCGCAGGATTGCAGGCAGAACATTTTATTGATGCAAAAGGTCAAATACCTTTAGAATTGAAAATTAGCGGTAATATAAAACGTCAGGATATGGTTTTGAGATTGCTTGCTGATGCAAATAATTATATTACTTTTGTAAATTACAAACAATTACAGGGTAAAAATACTGTAATGCAGGTAAAAATTGATTTTAAAGGTAACAGATTAAAGATTAAAGATACAGGACTGTTTATAAAAACAACTTCAAAAAATGAAGACGGAACTGTTGTTGAAAAATTAGAACCTGTTTCTCATATTTCAGGTACAATAACAAATCTAAATTCAACACCGTTTATTAATGTAATCAAAGTTACAATCCCTGAAAAATTAAACGGTAAACTTGTAGGTTTTAAAGATGCAGGATATACTTTAGAAAAAGGCAGATTGTTTATCTTCGGTAATTCTGATTCTCCAAGATTTAGAGGTCATTTTGAAATATCTAAATTTTATATAAAAGATCTTTTAACAAGTTTGGATAATTTAAATCTTGCATTTAAAGGAAAAACATTAACCGTTAATGCTAAAAATCTTAAATTAAACAGTTCTGATATTTCGGCGCAAACAGATATTTCTCTTGAACCGTCAACAATAACGCATATTTCTGATTTAAGATTGGTTTCAAGAAACTTGGATTTAGATAAACTTATGGTCGTATCAGAAAGAGCTTCTAAATTGATACCACCTGCTCCTGCAGCTTCAAATACCGCTTCTTCACAAGCAAATATCCCTGTTAGTATATCAAACAGCAGTATAAATTTAAAACATATAAAAACAGGTAATATAAATGTTTATAATACAACTTCAAAATTAGCTCTTCATAGAAATATTCTTTATATAAACGATTTAAAAACAAGAGCATTCGGCGGAAAAATTGGTGGCGATATTTCAATGAATTTATTAACAAATTTATTGAAAATAAAAGTTGAAGGTACAGATGTTGATACCGATAAAATGATGATAGATACAGCAAATTTAAAAGATACATTAAGCGGCAGATTAAAATTTAGCACAGATTTGTCAATTGATGCAGGTGCTACAAGTTATGAAGAACAAATGAAATCTTTAGAAGGAAAACTTGTATTTACCATTTTGAACGGTCAATTTGGACCTTTTGGTAAATTAGAGAATATGATTTTAGCGGAAAATATCAGAGAATCTCAATTTTTCCAAACCGCAATCGGCGGAATGTTGAATGGTTTAACTTCAATTGATACAACACATTTTAAAGAGTTAAAAGGAGATTTATCGTTTAAAGACGGTATAACAACAATAAACTCGATAACATCTGACGGAAATGTTTTAACTCTTCTTGTCTTTGGAGATTATGATTTAGTTAAAAACGTAACAGATATGAAAGTTCGAGCAAGATTAGCCTCTATGGTATCAAATATTTTAGGGCCTTTGGCTAACGTAAATCCGGTTAACCTTGTAAAAGTTACTCCGGGGCTTAACGTTGCATCAGCTAAAATGTTTTCAATTTTCACTCAAGCTGTAACAATGGAAGAATTAAATCAAATTCCTGAGTTTGATACAAAAACAGATAATCTTAATGCAACTAATTTTCAAATTGTTGTAAAAGGAGACGTTGCAAAACCTCTAAAACTTGTAAAATCCTTCAAGTGGCTTGCTATGCAAGATGAAATAAATAAAGCATCAGAATTTGTTGCAACATTGCCTGAACCTGATTCTTTGACAGAAACTATGGCAGATATTGAGGCTCAACAAGCAGAAGAAGCTAAAACTTCTAAAAAAATAAAGAATATGTTTTCTAAAAAAGATAAAAAACTTGAAGAGCAAAAGAAACTTGAAACTCAAGAAGCTTTGGAAAAAATGAGAGAAGATGCGATAGAAAATAATATTTAAAGGAAATATATGAGATTAATAACACAGAAAAAAACATGGGATGATAAATTGAAAGCCGGATTATTAAAACCTCTGCTAAAATTTGTTTTTTCTATTCAAAAAAATCTAACGTATTTTAAAAACTACAACTATCAGGATGCACAACCTGCAATATATGCTTTGTGGCATGCTCATCAATGTTGTATATTCGGACTGAAAAAAGAAACAATCGCAAAGACAAATGTTCTTGTAAGTAAATCTGCTGACGGAGATGTAATAGCTTATGGTGCTGAGTATTTGGGTTTTAAAACAATAAGAGGTTCTGCAAATAGGGCAATTCTAAACAAGGGCGGAGTAAGTTCAACCATGGATATGATAAAGGCTCTTGAAAATGGTGAAAATATAGCAATAATGGTTGATGGTCCAAATGGTCCAGCAAAAGAAGTAAAAAAAGGTATAATCAGAATTGCCAAACATACAGGCATGCCTATTATCCCTATGACTTGGTATTCTGCTGATAAATCATTGATAGCAATTCCGACATGGGATAAATTAAGATTCCCTATTGGACCTACAAGAGTAGTTAATCTTTATGCCGAACCAATTTATGTACCAAATGATGCAACAGACGAAGATGAAAACCATATAAGAGAACATTTGAAAAATGAACTTTTAAGACTGGATGAGTCTGCACCGAAAGCATTTGCAGAAGTTTGGAGTAAAAAAATAGAAACTTAATTTGTAGTTTTGTAAATATATTACCTCTAAACTATCAAGTTTTATATTTACGGCCGTTAAATTAAGTGTAATAATTCCGATTATTACCCATTGGGCATGCTCAAATTTAAAAGATATATTAATTAATAGGAGACATATATGTACAACATTTCGTTCTTAGGAAAAAGAGAAGACAAAAACACAGTAGAACAGTTAAAGAAGCAAGGTGATGCTTTAACACTCAATAATCAACGTAATATTACTAATGCGATTGATAAACTCTCTGAAGATTCCTCGGAAGAAAATATTAAATTCTTAATGAATGTTGCTCAAGGTCTTAGATATGGTACAAGTTTTGACCTTGATGATAAAAAAACGAATAATGACTGGAAAGGTAAGCTAAAAGCTGCAACAGAAAAAGCTATTGCAAATACCGATTCACCAAATAAAGCTCAATTACAAGAACAATTTAAAGCTACATTTGTTGATAAAAAAGAAATGTCAGAAGATGAAAAAGCCGTAATGGATTTGCGTAATAAAATTATGCAAACAAAGGGCTTACCTCAAGCAATGAACGAATCAAAAATTGACGCTGTAAAAAATATTTCTAAAAACTTAGACTATTTTGTTATTTCAACAGAAATTACAACAAAAGAAAAGAAATCATGTCTTGAAAAATTAAATAAATTGATGAGTCCTGAATATAAAATAAACTCTCAATTAAAAGACAAAAAACCTCAAGTATTGGGTGAATTATTGAATGATTTAGTTGTAAAAACAGCTGAATCAGATAAACCTATTATAAAAACAACAAACCAAAGACATCATGGTATGTGTGCAGCCATTTCAACATCAAGAAAAACAATGGCTTACGAATATAAAGATAAATATGTAACCATGATTATGGAAGAATTAAATAATAAACCTGAAATGAAAGTCTATGACCCTACGAAATTAGGAACAGGTGCAAAAGTTTCTGTTCAAAAAACAGAAGTTGATTTTGATTATGCAGATGACAAAGGTTACAGAATCCTTGATGCTTCAGCACTACAATGGATGAATATTGCAGGCAATACAGGTAACGGTCATACTCAATCAACTCATTTTTCTGCCTTTGATAAAGAATTTTTTGATACTTTCCATGACGGTAGATATATGAGAGATTTTGATGATCCAAAATTGGTTCCTCACCAAAATCATTTAAGAGCTTTAGAAAAAGCTGAAGATTTTATATCATCAGCAAGAAAAGGTATTCAAAAACGTGAAAAAGAAGCTGTTGAACAAAGACAAAATGCTAAATTTAATGCTCAAACAGTAGTAAAAGCTAATAAATCTTTGACAACTGAATTAAAAGCATTAATGCCTGAAAAAAGTGATGAAGAAATGAATAAAGTTCTAAATCGTTTCTTAAAAATGGGAGATGTTCCTAGTGCTCAATCTGACGATTTACATTTCCATGATTATGAAGAAGAGTATATGAAAAAACAAAAAATGGCTAACTTCATAAAAGCTGAAAATCCAAATGTAAAACAATCAGATATTGATGCAAGAATGGAAAATATTTTTAACATGTACGAGCTTTCAACAGAAACAACTGAAGCTATGAATAAAGAAATTATTCCAAAATCACCTGAAAAGAAAATGAGAAAATTATATCAACCACTATATGAAGCTGCTGCATCATATAGAACAGCTCAAGATAAAAAACTTGATATTCCTGAAAATTTAGAAAAAGAAATTAAAAAATACGGATTATCAAAAGATGCAACAAAAGCTGATGTAATGAAAAAATATGAAAATGAAGGCAAAGTTGTTTCTGAACCTATCTTGAGAGGTTTGCAAGATAAATATAATAAAATTGCTAAATACGCTGCTGTTGTAGAAAAAGCAGAAGTAAAAGGCGAAAAACTTGATATGCCTGATTTATATGTAATGTCTGAAGCTGAAAAGAAAGCTTTGGATAATGTTTCTAAAAATTTGAATAAAATGTATTCAGAAATAACAAGAGAAACAAAAGACAAACAAAAAGAACTTGAAAAACCTCTAAATGAACTAGCAAAACAAGTTGGTAAAGAAACAGGAAGTTTCTGGGTAAATAAAGAAGGTCAATCAGGTCTATGTACTCCTCAAGAGATAAGAATACTTGAACAAATGACAGGAAAACCTTTCTATGCGGAAGAAAGTGTAGAAGTTGCTGCAGAAAAGATTAAAAAAGGTCCTCACTCAGGTATAAGCGGTACTTCTGTATATCATAATGATCATGGCGGACACGCTATGTATATGGCAGATGTTGCGCCTTTACTTGTCAAAGATCCTAAAACAGGAAAAGTTGAAGTAAAAGATGCGATAATGCATGATAATACATGGGGCGAAAAAGAACTAGATAAAACTTGGGTTGATTCTCATGGATTATTAAGAACTGATTACAGCTGCGGTCGTGGCGGTAAAGACGGTTATATTACAAATTCTGCTTGGCAAAACGGTACATTAGTAGAAGACTTTAAATATGAACCCGGTGAAATAAAGGGTGAAAAATTTAAAATGTTCTTTGATGCAATTTTGCCTACAGTAAAAAATGATACAACTTCAACTGCTCAAACTTTAGTTCAAAATGCATTTGTAGGTCCTCAAGTTAATATGAGTAAAATTGCACAAGTTATGCAAGCTTTGAAAAATGTTCCTGCCGAAAACTTAGATAAAATAATGGAAAGAGCTGAAAATGCAGGTGAAACAAAAGAACTTATTGAAGCTCAAGTAATGAAAGATATTGATAATATAAAATCAGCTGATGATGTTTCTAAAGCACACAAAAATACTCAAAAATATTTAACAGATATTGCAGCTCAAATGTCTTTCACAAAAGATAAGGCAGAAGAATCTATTTTATCAGCTTTAAAAGATACAAAGATTAATTCTAAAAATATTGACAAAATAGAAGATAAAAACTTTGTAGTTCTTAAAAACTTTATAGATACAAAATTTGATCCTAAAGATAACGAAGCTTTTGTTGCAAAATTCAATGAGTTGAAAAAAATGCCTGAATCAGAATTAAAAGAAATGGTTAACAAATCTTCTGACAAAGAATTGAGCTTAAAAGATATTACACCATTTGAAGTTGTAAGACAAATAAAAGGTCTTGAAAAAGCACCTACAAAAGCATTGGAAAGTGCTATCTTTATGGATTCTTTACAAGATAATATCAAGCTTACAGAAAATGGAGATTCTTTTGAAGAGGCATTCTTTATACTTCAACGTGATTGGAACAATCTAAATACAAAAAAAGAATTGAATGCTATAAAAGATAAATTCTTCCGTGAACATGGTGTGCGTTCAGCATATCCTGTATGTTCATTGACAACACCGGAAGAAACAGCTGAACTTGCTCAAAGCTTTTCTGATAAATTGAAGCAAGGTGTTGAAGTCGTAAATATGTTAAAACAAATGGAAGACGGCAAAATTGATAAGCAAGGTTTGACAAATGAACAAATTGCTCTTGCTAAGAAAAATCAATTAGCAGATATTGCTGAAGGTAAAAAGACATTTATCGAAGCAAATATCGAACCTCAACACAGACATGTAGTTGCTAAAAAATTAAATAACTATTTGTCAGATGCAGTTAAAGGAAAAAATACAGATGCAAGTTATAAAGACTTTGCTCAAAGTTTTGATAAATATCATGTAATGAATAATCCGAAAGAATTGTTAAAAGAATTCTTAAGATTAACAAAATCAGAAGATGCTTCTAAAAAACAAATGGCACAAGTTTATGAAAGCTACATGGTAAAAGGCTGTTACGAACTTGCAAAATTTGACACAGCGGTTACTATGATGAGTGAAGCTTCTAATGGCCATATGCACGAAGTTAATAAAGACTTAAAGTCAATAAAAACTCCTGCAGAATGGGATGATGCAACTCATCAAGCACACGATTTATCAACCGATGAAGGATTTTATTCATTTATGACTGCATCTCAAGAAAATTGCGGTGTTGATAATACAATTACAATGATAAATCATATAGGTAAAAACGATAAAGCAATGCAATTAGAAATGCAGCATGTAAATGAACTTGATGATTTAAAACAAATGATGAGTGCTGATAATATTATGCAAATTGCGGATATTATTCAAAATAAATCAGATTTCGTAAGCGGATTAGATTTAAGTAAATATCCAAAAGAAGCAAAAATGCAAGAACAATATATGGCAAAAATTGATGACGTAATTAATTACATAAATCAAAATGCAGCTAAAATATTGGGTCAAGCTCAACAATAAGAAATTTATTTGAATAAAGCGCCGGATGATTTTATCATCCGGCGCTTTGTCTTATTATGAAATTTGCTCAAGTATATGTTTTAATATATTTTCTGATGCTGTTGTATTTTTGTATCCAAGACGATTTAAAGCGTTTATTCTTTCTTCTTTCATAAAATCATTTTGCGGGACATGTTCTAAAAGTGTTTTTAATTCTTCAATATTATTTGCTTTGTAATAATACTTGATGATTTGGTTTATTGTTTCATTATAAGGCTTTGCATCTGGTGAAATTAGATGAATTACAGGATTTTCCGTTAAAAAATATTCTCCTAAAAATGAACTGCAGTCTGTTATAAGCATTTTTGATTTGTTAAAAAGTTCTAAATAGTCGCCATGTTCATATCTCAATCCAATTTTATCCCACTCATTATAATAATCTTCTGCTTGTTGTTCAGTCATCACATGGTTGTCAATAAGAGCTTTTTTTAATAACGGATGAGGTTTAAAAATCCACTTTTGTTCCGGATGAGATTTTGCATAATTCAGCAAAAAGTCTCCATTCCATTCAAAAGTTCCGTAAGCTATACCTTTTTTACAAATTGTCCAGTGAGGAGCATATATTATAAATTCGGAAGATATTTTTTTATTGAGTTTAAAGTAATCCAGAAATGGCTGACCTGTAACAATTACATTTTTACCATTATTAGACATTTTTTCTTTATATAAATTTTGAGTTATTTCATCAAATACGCAATAGTTTTCTATATATTGGTGAAATCTTAAATAATAATCAATTGGTGTTGATGTTGTTGGAAAATAATATGGAATATAATAAGTTAATGCAAACTTTGAACATACCACTGGGCCTTGTGAGGTTTCAATATACCAAGGGTGTTGATAGACTATTATATCAGGTTTAAATTTTTTAAAAGGAATATGTTTTTCTTTTTTTATATCATAAGCAAATTCAACATTCATTCCTTTTTTAAAGAAAAATTCGTGAGTAGTTCTCAATTCTTTTATAGTTTGATAACTGGGATTATCCTTATTAGTTGCAGAATTTCTTGTAACAAGGACTTTTACATTAAATTTGTCACTATTTTCCAATAATTCATATAATGATTGGCATTTCCATTTTGTTTCATCATAAACGTAAAATGCAACATTTATTTTTTTGTTATTTTTATATTTTTCTTTTAGTTTCTTTAAAACTTTTTTGTGATTTTTTTCAATGTAAAAAAGGTTTTGCTCTATTTTTTTATTGTAAAAAAAATCTTTTAAATTTTCGCTTTTAAATATTTTATATAATTGATTGCCAATATTTTCGTAAGGAATATACATAAGCGTTATTTTATCGTATTATAGAATATTCAGCAAGTTTGTAAAAATTAATCAATTATATGATTATACAGTTCTTCCAACTTTGATATAGATAAATTTTCTAATTGTTTATTTATTTTATTTATCAATTCTGTTTTAATTTTTGAATTATTAATACTCAAAACCTCAGATGGCTCAATATTAAAAACTTTTGCATACTTTTCTATTAATTCAGCAGAAGGATAGCTATTACCCGTTTCAACACAGCTTTGATATTTTGTTGCAATGTTAACTTTTTCGACAAGAGCACTTTGCGTAAGATTGTTTTTTATTCTTAATTCTTTAATTCTTTGACCTAATTGTTGTTTTAAATTCATCATCTTAATAATATTATCAACTATTTTATGTTTCTTAAACCTTGTTAAAATTAGAGTATTGACTATAGTCTATGTTTAATATATACATGTCTATATATAATGTAGATTTATTAAAAAAATATATTTTATTTATAGATAAATTATGTCTAAAGTTATACCGATAAAAGATGAAAAAGTTATAAAAAAAATAAAAGATTTTTATATTAGTAATAAAAATTATAGAGATTTATTATTTTTTCTGTTGGCTATAAATACGGGTCTGAAGTTAAGTTTTTTGCTTAGTCTAAACATTAGTGATGTAAAAGAAAAAGAGAGCATACGCATTGTAGATGAAGAAAAGAATATTAACAGAGAAATTTTTTTCAATGAAGAAATTAAAAGCTTAATAAAAAAAATATGTATTAATTCCAGAGATAATGAGCCTTTATTTAGATCCAAACGAGGTTTTCGATTAGAAAGAACGACTGCGTTCAGAAATTTTAAACGAGTTTGTAAAGATTTGATGCTGGAAACAGATATTTCTCTTCAATCTTTGAGAAAGACTTTTGGATTTCATTATTACCAAAAAACGAAAGATTTGTTATTTTTACAAAATTTTTTCAATCAACCGTCAATTGCGCAGACTATTGATTTTATTGATCTTGACAGAAATTTAGATTGTAATTTTAACCTGAATTTTGTTGTTAATTTTTGAAATTTATGGTGCGTGAGAGGAAATTAAAATGCCTAAAATATCTGTAATAGTAGCTGTATATAATGTTGAACCATATTTAAAAAGAAGCTTGGATTGTTTAATTAATCAAACTATGACGGATATAGAATTTATTTGTATTGATGATTGTTCAACTGATAACTCTCTTCAAATTTTAAAAGAATACGAACAAAAAGATTCCAGATTTAAAATTATAACTTCAGAAGTTAATGGTGGGGCTGCAATTGCCAGAAATAAAGGACTAGACGTAGCAACAGGAGATTATTTAGGATTTATTGATCCTGATGATACAATAGACCTTAATTACTATGAAGAATTATACAAAAAAGCTAAAGAAACTAATACTGATATTGTCAAATGCCAACTTTATGACCTATATTCTGATGGTACAAAAATAAAAAGTTCAATGAATAAATGGATAAAAAAGAATAAATATAGTTTTACTTATGAATGGACAACTGCTATATATAGGGCTTCCATTGTTTTTGATAATAATATAAGATTTCCGGAAGAATGCACAAAAGCACAAGATGTTGTATTTTTAAACAGAATAATGTTAAAGGCAAAAAATGTTGAATGTATAGATACCGTTTTTTATTACTACCATAAGAGAGAAAATTCTTTAAATGCATCCAAAATTCCTATAAAATCAGTTAAATCAGCATGTAAAGCAAAAATTCTTATGGCTGAAGATTTAAATGAATCGGAACTTTTTAAAAATAATAGCGAACAATATGCTAAAAAATATAGCCATATAATGAATACTGTTTTTTTTACTTTATTTCAGAATAATACAATAGAAGCTAAAGAGATGTGTGCAAAAAGTTTTATAGAATTATATCATTTAACTTTAGATAAAAACTTGCTAGAGAAATATTTTTTATATCCTGACTTGATAAAATATGCTAAAGAAAAAAATTTAAGTGAATTATCAACAATATTTGAAAATTTAAAATCAAGAGACGAAATAAGGGAAAAATTTAAAAAAACAAATTTATCATTTTTACAAAAAATATTTTCTATAAAAAATTCACTTGAGGGCAATTATAAAATTATTACAATATTTAACTTTAAAATTAAATTTTTACGGTAAAATTTATCTCTAAGTTAACAAAAATATTCACAAAAATGCATGATTATAAAAATAAAAAGGAAATAATGTTATATGAAATTAATAAAATTTATAACAAGAGAAATGAGATTATTTTTTGACAGGTTAAGTACTAACCTTAAAAGGTATGAAACAATGACAACTGCTACTGAAAGAAATTTTAAACGAGTTTGTAAAGATTTGATGTTGAAAACAGATATTTCTCTTCAATCTTTAAGAAAGACTTTTGGATTTTATTATTATCAAAAAACAAAAGATTTGTTATTTTTACAAAATTTTTTCAACCAACCGTCAATTGCGCAGACTACTGATTTTATTGATATATATAAAAATTTTAGTTATAGCTGCAATGTAAGATTTTTACTTGAAGTTTAGAAATGGATAAAAATTATGAATATGATAGATAATATTTTTTCTATAAACAATAAAGGCAGACATAAAATTGTAACATTTTTTGGAATAAAAATTAAAACAATTTCTGCTGAACCTTATATTAGTAGTCAAAATAATTATGTACGAAAAGTAAAAGAATTAAAAGAAAAAATTAAAACTACTAAATTAAATGTAATTTTTTTGTCAAATGAAGTATCAAAATGGTCCTATGATTCATTATACAGAAAATTTGCTGATTCAGAATATTTTTATCCTTTAATAGTTGTGTATCCTTTATCTAGATTACAAAAAAATGAAATAGATACATCATTAAAAGAACATTATAATTTTTATGCAAATAAGGGATATAACGTTAAATACGGCTATTCTAATAATGAAAGTATTCCAATAAAATTTTTCAATCCGGATATAGTTTTTTATCCGCAGCCTAATTATGAAATAACTGAAGAAAATCATCCTTATAATGTGTCTGAAACTGCTCTTACAATGTATTGCCCTTACGGTATACAAACTTTTGAATATAAAAATAACTATCTTCAAAAATTTCATAAATTTTTATTTACATATTTTTGTGAAAATGAATTAAATATAAAACGTTATGAATCTTATAAAAAAGACAATTCGAAAAATTGTGTTAGTGTCGGTTATCCAAAAATGGATGAATTTTTAGAAAATCATGTTATTAATTATTCAAAGTATTGGAAAAATCCTGATAAGTTTAAAATAATATATGCTCCTCATCATTCTTTTGGGAAAGATGCAACAACTAATATTGGAACTTTTTTAGAAAATGGAAAATATATTTTGAATTTAGCAAAAAAATATTCTGATATTACAACTTGGATATTTAAGCCTCACCCTAGATTAAAATACACATTGAAACAAAGCAAACTTATGAGTGAAGCAGAAATAGAAGAATATTGGAAAGAGTGGGAAGAAATTGGAAATATATACGAATTAGGAGATTATATTGATATTTTTAAATCATCAGATTTGATGATTACAGATTGTGCTTCTTTTTTAAGCGAATATTTGCCTACGGGTAAACCATTAATTAGATGTGTAAATAAAAATCAAATTAAAATGAATAAATTTGGTGAAAAAATTATAAGTGAATATTATATTTCGCATAATAATAAAGAATTAAAAAAATTTTTTGAAGACATTGTAGTAAATAAAAATGATTATAAAAAAGTTAGAAGAACAGAACTTATAAAAGAAATTATTGATATTAATCAATCATCAGCAGAAAAAATATATAACTATATATTAAAAATATTAAATGAAAGTGAAAATAATGAAAAGATTATTGAATGAACTTGCAAAGATATTTACAATATTCATTTTTAATAAAAAAGAACGTCGTATAAAACGATACATGTTTAGACGTAAATTGTGGACTAAATACTATGGTAAACAAATTTTTAAAACAGCAAAAAGTATAGGAAAAGATTTTTACTGTGGGGGAAAATCTTGTGTTAATGCAAATACAGTATTAAAAGATTATGTTTGTTTTAATGGAATGACAGTCGCAGGTTCCGGAAATATAACAATAGGTAGTTATTTTCATTCAGGTGTTGAATGTATGATAATTGCACAAAATCACAAATATGATGATGGAGAGTTTATACCTTACGGAACTGAATATAATTATAAAGATATAGTAATTGATGATTTCGTATGGTTGGGCAGTAGAGTAACAATTTTACCCGGAACACATATTGGTGAAGGCGCAATTATTCAAGCAGGTTCTGTAGTACATGGAGAAATTCCACCATGTGCAATTGCAGGAGGTAATCCTGCTAAAGTTTTTAAATATAGAGATATTGAGCATTTTAATAAATTAAAAGCTGAATGTAAATTTTTAACAGCAGAAGCATATTGTGAAAAGGTTTTTGGAGAATAAAATAAATGAAAAATACTTGTAAAAAAATAGTAACGTTCGGTGTGTTTGATATGTTCCATTTTGGACATTTAATGTTATTTCAGAATATAAAAAAAGAATTTGGTCAAAATTCATTTTTAATTGTATGTGTTCAAAGTACAGAAAATATTATTAAATATAAACCTAAAAACAAAATTTTTTATTCAACAGAAGATAGAGTCCAAATGATAAAAAATTTAAAATGTGTAGATGAAGTAAAAATTTATGATGATGTAGATAAGGATATAAAAGAGGTTGATTTTGATGTTTGGGTAAAAGGTCCGGATCAATGTCATCAAGGGTTTCAAGATGCAATGAAGTGGTGTGAAGAAAATAATAAAGAATATGTTGTTATAAAAAGAACAGAAGGTATTTCTTCAACATACATTAAAAATGTAATAAGTGATTTAAGAAATAAAAAATCAAATAATAGCCAACTGTAATAAGAAATAACGAGAACAAATGAGTAAACAAAAAATAATAGGTATAATAGGTGGTAATGGAGTAGCCGCAACTAATAAATTAAACGAACTTATCGAAAATGCACTTACAAAAAATGGTGCATTTCGTGATTGTCATCACCCTGAAATAATTATATGGCAAGCAACAAAAGCTCCATCACGAAGCATGTATCTTGAAGGAAGGGGAGAATCTTTTATTAAAGATTACGTAGATATTGCGAAAAAATTAAAATCTTGTGGAGCAAATAAGATATGCATGTGCTGTAATACTGCTCATTATGCAATTGATGAAATTTCTGAAAAAGCGAATATTGAGTTTATAAATTTGATTGAAGGTGTTGCTAATAAAGTAAAAGAGCTAAAAATTAAGAAAATTGGTTTAGCCGTATCAGATGGTTGTTACAAAACAAAGTTATATGATAAATATTTTTCACAAATTTGTCCTGATGTTGAATTAATTTATCCAGATGAAGATTATCAAAAACTTGTAACAAAAGGTATATGTAATATTAAAAATAAATCAAGATTTGAAAATATTTTATCAGAAGAAAGACCAAAAAATATTTTTAATAAAGTAAAAACACATCTTATAGATAAAGGGGTCGAAAAAGTTATAATGGGTTGTACAGATATTAGAGTTGATTATTTTGATGACGATAATATTGACTCATTAGAAGTGCTTAAAGAATTAATTTTAAAGGAGATTTGTTAATATGAATAATTCAAATGCTTTAGTTTTTTTCAAAAATATGAGTAAAACAATGCGAGAAGATAATAAATGTGTAAAATTGGCATGTAACACTGATTGTACAGATATTGATGCAGAATTTATTATGAATTATGCAAATAAAGATTCAGAAATCCTTGATATTGGTACAGGTACAGGTTTAATAATAAACAAAATGTACAACAATGTAAAATCAATCACTTGTCTTGAACCATTTAAAGAATTTACAGATCATTTAGTAAAAAGTTCTAATATACAGATTGTAAACGAAAGTATTTTTGATTTTGCCACAGATAAAATTTTTGATTTAGTAACTATATTTGGTAGTATGCATTACTTTAATAAAGAAGAAGCGAAAAGAATATATTTAATAGTAAAAAATTTATTAAAAACTAATGGAAAATTAATTATAAAAAACCAATTTGGAGTTAAAGAAGATGTTACTGTTGCAGGTTATTCGGAAGAGCAAAAAACTGACTATTATGCGCAATATAGATATATTTTAGGAGAAGTTAAATTACTAGAAAGTTTAGGGTTTAAAAATATAGAAACTTTTGATATTTACCCACCAGAAGTAAACAGATGGGATAATACCCATTTTTATGCGATAGTCGCTAATGTTTAATAAAAGAAAAATCTTTCAAAATCGATAAATAAAAATTCTTGATATTCTGACAAAACACATGCATTGCGGAATTTTTTGCATAAAAAAAGAAGTCTTTTCAACTTCTTCTTTTTAATGGTGGGCCATCCTGGACTCGAACCAGGGACCTCACCCTTATCAGGGGTGCGCTCTAGCCACCTGAGCTAAT
>CACZSH010000026.1 GCA_902783785.1 uncultured bacterium
GAGTTGAAAAATGAGAATAGTAAGAGGAAACGTTAATCGTAACAGACATAAAAAAATCTTAAAATTAGCTAAAGGCTTTATCGGAGCTAGAAGCAGAATTTTTAAAGTAGCTAATATTGCAGTAATGAAAGCTCTTAAATATGCTTACAGAGATAGAAGAGTTACAAAACGTAATATGAGAAGATTATGGATTATCAGAATTAATGCAGCAGTTAGAGAACAAGGAATGAGCTACTCAAGATTTGTTAATGCTTGCAAAAAAGCTGATATCTTAGTTAACAGAAAAATGTTAGCTGATTTAGCAGTTAATGATCCTGAAGCTTTTTCTGTTGTTGTAGAAACAGCTAAAGCTGCTTTATAATTAAATTTTAAAGGGAAATTGATTATTTAAAACTTAAAGAGGTTGAATATTAAATTCAACCTCTTTCTTTTAGTTATATTTCGTAAATAAATTAATCTTTTCTTCCCGGTACAACATTATATTTTTCATAATCTGATTTTAATTTAGGCTTGTTTATATCCTCAGCTTCATAAATATCTTCTTTTTTTATTTTAAATTTTTTCTTATAAAGTTCTACATTAAATTGAACAACTTCAGGATATTGAATATAAACATCATTTCTGGTCTTTTTATTCATAGCTCTTCTCATACAACCCATAAATACCGTTTCAAAATGTTTTGACTGAATATATTCACCTATTGCTTCCGGTTTAATTGAATTACCTTCAACTTCTAACGATTCAATTATCATAGGATTTTCAGAAGCATATGTATCTTTTATTGCTGCTGTATAATGCTTATAATTGGTAGATACGTTAGGATTTATTGTTGTCATAACAACATAATATTTTTTTCTGTTTTCATGGTTATATAAACCTTCTGTTGCATAATGCATGCTATCAGGAGCTTTTGAAGCCTGAAAATCAAAATCTTTTAACGATTCAAGATAAAGCTGCTTAGCCCAATTTTCACCGCCTTGTTCAAAAAATCTACCAAAATATTGTTGATAAAGAATATCATAACCTTTATTTCTTGCATAAACATTAAACATAGCATTTTTCATTGCAGTATTACTATCAAGAGTATTAGCTTGTGTATAAGTATTTGAAATTCTTTGTGCTGCAGAAAGAATTCTTTCTGTATAACCTTGATGAATTCCTGCATAAGCAAGTACAAATAATCCTGCATCATCAAACATTGAATATCTTCCTCCTACACCATCATGGATGTATAATTTTTGAAGATAATTAGGATTATTTCTTATTTGCATTCTCAAATTATTTTCTTTTGCAAAACTGTCCGTACATATCGCGAAGTGTTTCTGAGCCTTATTTCTTGCATCTTTTGGTCTTATTCCTTGTGCAATATAATAATCAATCAATTCTTGTTCAAATCTTTTAAATGCATCTTGTGTTTCAAATGTTGTACCTGATTTTGTTACAACCAAAAAGTTTAAATTTTGAATGCCGACTTTTGTATTATTGATAAAATTATTAAAACTCATAGGATCAATATCTGAATAGAAATAAACATTTCCATTGTTTTGACCTGTCATATTAAGTAAAAATTCAGCAGTATGTTTTGAACCACCAATACCAAGAACAACAAGAGGTCTTTCAATTTTATCTTTTCTTGATTTTAAAGTATTAGCCTGCGCATATATTTCTGATAAATGCCCATTTAACTGTTCTTGTGGCAGACTTGTCCACTTTAAATATTGTTCGGTTTTATTTTTTCGTGAATTGAAATCTGTTAAAACATTTTTCATAACTTCTTTATTTTTAGAATAAAATTTATCAAAACCATCACCTCTTGTAGGAAGCGAATATTCATCAGAGTAATTTGATTTAACAACTTCAATTGAGTGAGCGTGAGGATTTTCATAAGCTAATCTATCCAAATCGGCATTCATCAAAACTGCCGCACTTAATAATTCTACCAACATAAAATAAATACTCCTTTTTTTTTATATTAACATAATTGTTTAAAAAAATCTTTTAAGTTAAAATAAAAATATGAAGAAACCTGAATTATTGTTACCCGCAGGTAACATTGAAAAATTGGATTATGCGATACAATACGGTGCAGATGCCGTATATTTAGGTGTTGTTGATTTTAGCCTCAGAGCAATGAGAAAAGGCGAATTAATAACACTTGAAAATCTTAAAAGTGCAATAGATTTAGCTCATGAAAATAATGTAAAAGCTTATTTAACTCTAAATATTTTTGCATTTAATAATGATATAAAAATGCTTGAACAAGCGATGGATAAAATCATAGAAAGCAATCCTGATGCGATAATATTGAGTGATTTAGGTGTATTTAACGTCGTAAAAAGATATATGCCAAATACACCAATTCACATAAGCACACAAACAAATACATTAAATTACGAAGCCGTTAAATTTTGGAAACAAATGGGTGCACAAAGAGTAATTTTAGCGAGGGAACTACCAATAAAAGATGTAAAAGAAATAAAAGAACAGGTTCCTGATATTGAATTAGAAGTGTTTGTACATGGTTCACAATGCGTATCATTCTCAGGCAGATGTTTATTAAGTGATTACATGACTTATGGAGAAAGAAAAGCAAACCATGGAAATTGTGCTCAACCATGCAGATGGAGTTATAAACTTGTAGAAGAAACTCGTCCTGGTCAATACTATGAAATAAATCAAGATGATAGAGGAACACATATTTTAAGCCCGAAAGATTTGTGCCTTGTAGAGTATTTAAGAGAATTAATTGATGCAGGTGTAGATTCACTAAAAATAGAAGGTCGAACAAAAAGTTTATATTATGTATCAGCAGTAACAAAAGCATATAGAGCAGCTATTGATGAAATTTTTGAAAACCAAAACTGCGATTTACATAAATACTATGAAGAACTAAAAAAAGTAGGAAACAGAGGATATACTCAAGGATTTTATCTTGGTAACAATAATAGTGAAAGCTATAGCTATGAAATATCAAAAGGTCTTGCAGGTGCTGATTTCTTATGCGAATTTTGGGATAAAAAAGATGATATGTATCTTGTAAAAACAAAAAATAAATTCTTAAAAGGTCAAGAAATAGAAATTATAACACCTGATGAACAATATTTTACCTATGCAACAAAAATAATAAGCAAAAAAACAAATGAAGAATTAGAAGTTGCAAATACAAATGATGAACTATATATAAAATTTGAGAGAGAGCCAAAAAATTATAAATACGCTCTTGCAAGAACGAAGGAAATAAAAAATCATGATACTTAAACCGGATTACAATTTAAAAAATATATATGAAATAACCCCGCAAATGCTTTTAGATATGGGAATAAAAGCTATGTTTATTGACCTTGACAGCACAACAATGGTGTCAAAATCAGGAGTATTTACAAAAGAAACTCTTGAATGGTTTGAACAATTTAAAAAAGATTTTTACATGGCAATCGTAACAAACAATAAAAACCCTGAGTATACTAAAAAAGCGAAACAATCAATCAAATTTAAAATAGTTGAAGACGCTCATAAACCATGGACAAAAAAAATTAAAACATTGATAAAGCAATTATTTATGAAACCAAAAGATGTAGTTATTATTGGTGATAGACCGCTGACAGATATTCTTGTAGGGAAACTTTGTGGTACAAGAACAATTCTTGTTGGTTCAATTAATGAAAATGAAAATAAACCTACAAAATTTGTAAGATTTTTAGAAAGATTAACTATTCGGAACTTTTAAATATAATAAAAAAACAAGACAAACTAAAGTCTTGTTTTTTATATAAAGAAATGAGTCCGGTGGGATTTGAACCCACGACCAAGAGATTAAGAGTCTCCTGCGCTACCGCTGCGCCACGAACCCATTTCAACATATTCAAATTTTATATATTTGTGAATGTTTAAATTGATAAATAAGCTGTTAAACTTCACTACTAGAATATAAAATTATCAGAAATCATCTAAAATGTCAATAATATAGAAATTTATTATTTTAAACAAACTTTTATAAATAATGCTTGAATATTTTTAAATTTTTTATATAATTATATTAAACAAATGGATAATTGTGCATTCAAATTTTAAAATATAATATATATAAACAATATATTTCAGGAAAGAGGCATAAATGGGAACTCCAATAACAGGAACTACAACTCCGACAAACGCTGCTACGAAGACAAATAAAAAAACTAAAACAGAACAATCCACTAATAATAAAAATAAAACAAATCAAACAAATCAAACACAAAATGCCCAAAAATCAGGTGGCAAAAAAAGATATTATTCTGTTGGTCCTGACGGAAGAAAAATAGATGTAACAAGTATTTTTGAAGAAATAGAAAAAGACTCCAAAAAGAATATAGAAGAACATGATAAATTTATACAAGAGATGTTTGGAGATGTTCTTTAGATTTTTATAATTATTAATAGATAACAAAAAAGGTTTTTAGATATTTTCTAAAAACCTTTTAAAATAAATGGTTGCGGGAGCTGGATTTGAACCAACGACCTTCGGGTTATGAGAGCATCCCACAATAACATTATAACTAAAAAATATAAATTAAATCAAAAATATAACAAGTATTATAGATTGTTTTTATTTTTACAATATTTCACATAAATATATTTAATTTTTTATAATTTTAGGAACAATTTAGGAACAATTTATACCAACAAAATAGTTAAACAATTAGATTTAAAACTTTAACTATTTTATATAATTCCATTACTTTATTACTTTATATATGAATTTATATCAAAATATTACATACATAATCTATTCAAATGGTAATGAAAAAATATTTTTGCAGTAATTAAGTATTTAATATTTTTTATTCAAATTAAACAAATAATATTCGTTAAGAGCTTAAGTTGGTCACTAACTTTTAGTTCTTCAGTTAAGTCAAAGTTGATTATACTTGTTTATTCATTTTTTTATTTTTCATATAAGTTTTTTGATTACAAAATTACAAATAAAAGAAATTAGACTAAAAAACAATAAGCATATAATTTTTAGATGTAATAAAATCTGTAATATTTAGTAATTTGAAAATTACAAAATAGCTCAAATACTGATGAATATTGCATTTAGATATGTACATTTGAAAAATTTTATATATAATCAAAATATAAATTAATGAAATAGCCAACAATGACAAGAGTTTTTAGATTTACTAATTCTAGAATGAACGTAGTTAAACGGAAATAGGTAATTAAATATAAATATATTAAAACAATAAAAAAGTTTCATAGAATTAAATCTGAATTTAGCAGAATAATAAAAGGTACAATTTATGGATTATTTAAAGGCATTTATAACAAAACTACAAAATTTAGACCATTCAAGACGGGTTGATACTGTCTTTAAGGATTTTTTAGCATTAAGCACTTATGCAATAATGCAACCATTCTACAAAAGTTCAAAAATTGAGCAAAAATATTTGGACATAATAAGTAAATACAACAAAGAGCAAGCAAATGATTTCAGTCAAATGCTTGCTCTTTTAGTTAATGCACTTGAAGAAAAATATCAAGACTTTTTAGGACAAGTCTATATGCAGTTAAATTTAGGCAATGTTAAGACAGGACAATTCTTTACACCATACCATGTAAGCAAATTGATGGCAGAGATAACATTTATTGATAATCAAACAGATATTGAAAATCAAGACATAGTTACTTTATCAGAGCCTTGTTGTGGTAGTGGTGGCATTATTATTGCTTATGCAGAAACTATGAAAAATCATAATATCAATTTTCAGCAGAAATTATTTGTTGAGGCTATTGATATTGATGAACTTTGCTTTCAAATGGTTTATTTACAACTATCATTATACGGAATTCCTGCAAGAGTAATATTAGGTGATACATTGGCATATAAATTCAGTCAGATAATTTATACTCCGATGTGTTTTATTAACGGTTTTTCTTCGAATTTAAAAGAACATGAGCAGGCTCAAACAAAGACAGAGCAAGAAATTATAAAAGAAGTAGTAGAAATGAAACAACTTACATTATTCTAGTATGACACAAACTGACATAGATATAATGCATAATAAACATGAAAGGACAAAAATCAATAAATGATAGTAGGCACAATAGAGCAACAAGATAAGAAAGATGATGTGATAAGAATAGTAAAAACAAAGTGGATAAAAATAAACTATTCAAAGCCATTAAATGCTTTATTTATTCGCCTGACAATAACAAAACATGTTGCTTTAAGTACTTGGATAAGACCGTACTATATATCTTTTGACAGCGGTTATATATCATTAGGTATTAATTTTCATTACAGACTAAAAAACATAGACCATAAAGGCATAGATATTATTTTAAATCTTTTGATTTTAGAAATAGAAATCGAGTGTACTGATAATAGGCATTTAGAAGATTATGAAAATAAAGAGCACAATAATGAAGAAAAATATATCATCAAATAATAAAGTAAATATTGTTTTTCTAAATAATATTAAGTATGTAGAAAATCTAAAAATATATATCAGTGATCATTTTTTGTTGAAAACGATGATGAATATCATTTTACAAATAAATTTGCTCGATTTTTGTAAAAAGGAGAAAACAAAAAATGGATAAAGATTTAATTACATCAGATAATAAAGAAAAACAATGTATAACTAAGAAAAAAAGTAAAATAAAAACAAATATAGACATTGATTTTACCAGCAACATTGTAGAAGTTTATGTTTATGAAAGCATAATGACAATTAAATATGAGAAAAATAATGTGTCTATTGTTAATGAAAAAAAAGAGAAACCTCAAACACTTCTTACTAAACATTTTACAATATCTGAAGATTTTGAAAGTGTTGAAATTAATAATAATATTTTCAAAATACCTTGGTTTTTTAATCGCAAAACGATGAAATCAAAAGAGTTAAAAACTTGGGAAATGATATTTTATTGTGTTTTTGAAGAAGAAATCAATACAAAAGGTAGAGAAATATTAAGTAAATCAAAAATAAAAAGGATAAAATAATAAATAAAAAACAAAAGCATATTAAAAAATTAGTAAAACAACTTATTAGCAAAAGTTAAAACAATTGTTTTTTTAGAGGACGAAAATGAGACAAGCGATTATAAACAAAACTTTAATAGATGGTGAACAACTATACTATACAGAAATCCCTCAGTGCTATTATTATTGTAAATATTTTACAATCAGAGAAGCATTCTGTTATATTGAAGATGAGAGTATAGTAAAAGAAGAATGCTATGAAATTGATGAAATAGATACTATACCAGATAATTATTATCCTATTAATAATAATATATCTTTTAAAACAATTAATAGTGAAAAATATGCTATATTGGAATGTCTTGATAGAAAATACAAAATTCCTTATAAATTTTATAAAAACATTATTGAATATTTATATTGTGATATATATGTATATGACGGTTTAAATCAAGAACATAACGGGCTTTTAATATTTGTTGCAGATAATGAAATTATCGGTTGGTTAGAATCTTGTGCGTTCAAAATTTATTCTGAAATTGATGATGATTATTCCATTGAACAAGATTGCAAATTAATACCAAAAGAAATAACAGAGAATGCTATATTTAAAGATGTAATGATATTTAAAAAAGGTTTTGCGAAAGTAGTTTTTGATGATTTTTGTGCGAAATTAGATTCAAAAGGTAATATAATTCAAAAATTAAAATGTGAAGATTGTTGGTTTAATGATGAATATACTGATATAAAAATCGGTGGTAAATGGGGAGTTATTGATTCAAATAATAACTTTATAATTCCACCAAAATATGAAAATATATACGATATTCAAGATGATATGTGGAAAGTAATTTTAAATAATAAAATAGGGATAATTGATCGTAACGATAATGTTATTGTAGACATCATGTATGATAAAATTTTTGATTATAAGGACACATCGTATTTTATTGTTAAAAAAGATAAGTTTTGGGGCATAATAGATAAAAACAAAAATGTCATTATTCCTTTTGAATACAGTAAACTTAATTACTGTTGTCGTGATAATGATAAAGAAAGTTGTTTTTATGCTGTAAAAAATGGCTTTGCAGGTATAATTAATATTAAAAAAGATATTATTATACCTTTTGAGTATAAAGAATTATTTTATTTAAGTAAAAATACAATAGCTGCAAAAATTGATAATAATAAATTTATTCTAATAAATAAAAACAATAAACAAATTTGTTCACAAATATTTGAAGATATTCATTCAAATTATGATGATACAGAAATTTATCCTGCAAAAATAAATGGATTATGGGGTTTTATTGATGACTTAGGAAACACAAAAATTGATTTTAAATATACTGATGTCACTGAATTTAGCGAAGGTTATTGTGATGTTTCTATTAATGAAACCCCTGATTTTTTTGATGATTATGGCTTAATTAATAAAAATGGTACATTGATTTTAGACTATAAATATAGTCAATATTGTACTTTTGTCATAGATAAAAACAGATTTATTGTAGAACAAGGCGGTAAATCGTTTATTATTGATAAAAAAGGTACTGTTATTGTTGATAAACCATATAAATATATAATACCAATAGCCTCTAATGGCTTTTTGCCTATAGAATTAGATAATGGATATAAGGGATTTATAGATAGAAACGGAAATCCATTAAAAATAAACAAAGAAACTCTCAATATTCCAGCAATCAAAATAAATTATGATATAATAAGTCAAAAAGAAAAAATAAAATTAATTTTTGGCGGAGAAGAATTATAAATTTAAACTTAAATAAACATTATCTAAATTATCCTGTGTAATACCTATATAACGTAATGTTACACTTGTTGATGAATGATTAAAAAGTTTTTGTATTATTGCTATATCATAGCCGTTTTTATATGCATGGTAACCGAAAGTCTTACGCAAAGTATGTGTACCGATTTTATCTTTAATTCCGACTTCTTTAGCAACGTTGTTCAAGATTTTATATGCTTGTTGGCGTAATAAAAAACCTTTGTTCTTGCGTGATATGAACAAAGGCTCGTTTTCTTTATAATCTCTTGTTTTTAAATATTCTTTCAACGCTAATTTCGATTTGTCAGATAATGGAAAATCCTTAAATTTATTTGTTTTCTTTTCTCGAAGTTTTATACGGTCTTTTATTTTATTGCTGTCAATAACGTCTGATACCGTTAATTTTAGCAAATCACTAATTCTTAAACCGGAGTTGATACCGATTACAAACAAACAGTAATCTCTTAAGTTTTGTTGTTTAAGCAGTTTTTTGATAGTTTCGATTTTCTTTAAATCTCTAATTGGTTGTACAAATTCCATAAAAAATACCTCTTATTCAATGATACTCAATATATTAATATTATAAATTAAGTATTATTCAATGTACATAAGGTTTTTAAAGGTATTTTGAAATGTAATTCAAATATAATCAGGATAAATAAAAGGAATAAATTAACGAATGATACAAAATATAATTATGTATCATTCAAAATCAAACAAATCTTTAGCATTGATTTCAAGTGCAATAATAAATTTTGCTATCATTTTAAGATTAGGAAATTTTTCACATCGTTCAATTTTACCGATGTATGACATATCACAGCCTACTAAAGATGATAACTGACCTTTTGATAAACCTTTTTTCTCTCTTATTTCTTTAAGTTTTTTAGCAAAATTCTTGCAAATTTCTTCTTCCATATTTTAATTGTGCTACAATACTCATAGTCTATTATAGACTTTCGGTCTATTTATTAGTTTTGTTACGGCACAAAATGACATGGTGATGTGCTAAAGTGTTGTTAGCAAAATGAAAAGAGGTAAAAATGATAAATATTGAAAAATCACCTATTTATAATATGTCTATGTGTTCATTAGAAAATTTTCACACTTGTTTTATACATTGGTTAGGCTGTACTTATCCTGCTGAAACATTAAAATTGTTCATTTCTGATAAGAACATAGACAATATTAAGTTTGAGAATCAAGTTAAATGTAATAATGACTGTGTTTTTGACTTGTATGTAACTATAGGAAGTAATAATGAAGAACTTTTAGTTATTGAAAATAAATTAAAATCATTTCCGACAGAAGAACAACTAACAAAATACAGTAATGCTTTTGATGGTAAAAAAGCAACGTTTATATTGTTATCATTAGCACCTGAAATTAAACTGCCTGAAAAATGGCAATATTTAAGTTACAGCGAATTGGCAAAAAGA
>CACZSH010000027.1 GCA_902783785.1 uncultured bacterium
AAGGATTATTGAGCCACATTCAATAGGAGTTATGGAAAACGGTAAAATTGTATTGTATGCATATCAGATTAGTGGATATTCGGAAACAGGACTCGATTTTAAAAAAAATCGAATATTTTATTTAAATAAAATTTATAACGTAGAAATTTTAGAGAACGAACATTTTAAAATTCGTTGGAACGAATGTGAAAATTACAAACCAAAAAAAATTACCTTTGAAATAAAACGGGTTAAATAAAATCTATAATAAAATTAGGGATGAAGATTTTATCTTCATCCCTAATTTTGTGATTAAGTTTAAAATATTAAATTTTCCAGGGATTTTCAATTCCTGCAACGATATCTTTAAATTGATGTTTTAATATTGTATAAAAATTGGTTAATAAAGCTTTATTTCCAGCACATTTTTCAAGATTATCAATTGCATACTCTCTTTTTAATGCAGGTTTCTTCCTTGATAATGGTGGTGGTTGAATAATGATTTTAATATCCGGATTAAGTTCTTTAGCTTTAGTTATTGCTGTTGCAAAGTCATTGTCTGCACTAAGTATAAAGCATTTATTAAATTCTTTTTTAATACTTTTTTCAACAAGTGTAATAGCTAAATTAACATCTGAATTCTTTTCTTCATGTCTTATTAATTTCTTTTTATCTGGATTACATGTACAATTTATACATTTTTCATTATCTTTACATCTATTAGTTTTCTTTTGTTTAAATTCACCAAGAACAGTAATAATTCCTCTTGATTCAAGAGCTTTAATATATTTTTTATGCTTTATTGTAGATTCCGGACCACGCCAATTTGCTATAGCAGAGAAGTAATACATAACCATATTATCTTTATCATCATCTTCAGTAAGCCAAGATTCTACAAGACTTCTATAATCTAACCATTTTACACATTTATTATACTTATCTTGGTATTCTTTTAGTTTGTGATAGTAATTATACCCATCAATTAAAACTAATATTTTGTTTTTATTCCCCATTTTCCCCTCTATATATGATGAAAGGCGACTAACGTCGCCTTCAACTCCGAGCTAAAAAGCCACGGCAATTATATATTCATGATAAACTAAAATGCTCGTTTTGTCAAGACTACAGAGTGTTCCAACTTGTTTGTTTAAATATGCAAAATATTATTATAAAATCAATATTTGAAATTACTTAAACTTTCCCTTAAATATTTTTTGTAATCATTTTTTAGAGATTTTGGAGAAAGTATTTTACAATGTTTACCCCATTTGAAAACATCCCAAATAATTTCTAAACTTTTACTTTAATCGTTCCATTCAATAAATAACATTATATTGCATCGAAATTGAACAAAGTTCTTCTATTGTTATAATATTTTTTTGGTTTTTGCAATATTCACAAAAGCCAACAGTTTGTCCGAAATCTTTTTCAATTATTTTACCAGATACCCTATTTATGGCACACTCAAAACAAATTTTTCTATTTAGTACTTTTTTTCTACATTTTCTTTATCCATTAACCGTTTATCTTTACTCATATTTTGCCTATACATATAAAAACCATCTGATTATTATACTACAAATATAGTAGGTAGTCAAGTCTCATAGTCCTTGGACGGAGTAAATCTATTGGTTCTATATGTTTTAATCAAAAGATATATTATATCCAACAAAAGTTAAAACAAAGTTTTCTTTATCCAATTCCATAAGTTGATCAATTCTAAAAGTAAATTCTTTATTTTTTTCTTCAGATTTAAGACATAATTTTGATGTTCTATTATAAGATTGAATATCAAACCCTTTAATAGTAAGATATACCTCTGTTATTTCATCTTTATTAAGAGGACTTAAACCAGGTATATATTTACGATTTTTAAGAATTACATCAAATTCATTTGTGTCATCTATTAATTTAAGTTTTTTCATGTTACCTCTTTTCTTATTAAATCTTTCATCTATAAAATATAATAAAAAATAAAAGAAAGTTTTATAAATATACCTTGTTGAATTTTAGCATAAATTCTATATTTATGCTAAAATTCAGAAAAGAATGGAAGATGTTATGAGTAAAAAGCAAATTAAAATCAGAATATTTCCTGATGGCAGGATAGAATCTGAAACAGTAAATGTTAAGGGCAAAGAATGTCTAAAATACATTAAAGACATAGAGCAAATAACTGATGCCGCTGTTGTTCAATCTGAATTTACCAATGAATATTATCAATCAGATTTAAACACACAAGTGGATAATACTGTGGAACAATCAAATGAAAATTAGGATAGACAGTTATTTGCCACTAACAGATGTTGAGGGCCCTGGCACTCGATTTTGTATATGGGTTCAAGGTTGTTCTATTCATTGTGAAGGGTGTGCAAATAAGCATATGTGGAATCCTCAAGAAGGCACAGACTTTGACGTTAATGAGATAGTAAATCTCATTGAAAAGTATAAAGATAAAATAGAAGGTGTTACTTTTCTTGGTGGTGAGCCATTAGAACAAATTGATGCTGTTAGTTACATTTCAAAAGAAGTTCAAAATATGGGTTTAACCGTACTTGTATTTACTGGATATGATTATAATGAGATATCAGCAGAGGAAGAAATAAAAGAACTACAAAAACATATCGATATTTTGATTGATGGTAAATATGAACAAGATAAAAGAGATTTTTCAAGACCTTGGGTTGGTTCATCAAATCAAAAATACTATTTTTTCTCAAACAAGTATAATGATGATATAATTAAATCTTATAAAAATAAATTTGAAATAAGAATAGACAGACATAATAAAATTTCCGTAAATGGAATGGGCAAATTTGAAGAATTAAGCGACATTATATAGAGGTAAATATGGCAACAAAAGCATTAGAAGGTATAAAGAAAACAGAAGAATATTTAACAACATTGTTTAGAGCAAGATTTCCGTTTATATATATTTCAACTTATGAAGAAACAAGGGTTGTGCAACTAATATCAAAAATTGCACAAAATAAGCAAAAAATCAGATCTATTCGTGATGTATTTGTTTATAGTGTTACAGATGGATTAAAAAAATATACTGCAAGTGGACAAGAAGCCGTTAATAATGCTAATGAACCAATAGAAGCTCTAAATCATATTGATAATTATAACAGTCCAGCTATTTTGATACTAAAAGATGTTCACACTTTGTTTGGTAATCAAGGCAGAAATATTGATTATAATTTTGTAAGAAAAATAAGAGATGTAGCAGCATCATTAAAGAATGCAGAATATTCAAAAAATGTTGTAATAATTGCTCCAAGTTTAGTTTTGCCTGCTGATTTACAAAAGGATATTACCGTTGTTGAATTTGATTTACCAACATTAGAAGAGATAAAAACTGTTTTAAATGAGATGATTGAATTAAATGACGGTTCAGGGGTAAAAATATCATTAACAGAAGATGAAAAAGAAATATTATGTAAAGGTGCTCAAGGCTTAACTTTACAAGAAGCTGAAAATGCTTTTGCGAGAGCAATGGTAAGCAGAGGACAATTAACGATAAACGAATTAGATGTAATAATGGAAGAAAAATGCCAAGTTATTAAGAAGTCAGGTATTTTAGAATTTATTAAATCAGATATGTCGATAAATGATGTCGGTGGTCTTGAAAACTTAAAAAAATGGCTTAGAAAACGTAATAATTCATGGTTAGGAAAAGCTCAAAAAGACTACAATTTACCATCGCCAAAGGGAGTTTTAATAACAGGTGTTCCCGGTTGCGGTAAATCGTTAACAGCAAAAGCAATGAGTGCAATGTGGCAATTACCATTGCTAAGACTTGATGTAGGTAAAATATTTTCAGGCTTGGTTGGAAGTTCTGAAGAGAATATGAGAAAAGCAATTCAGACAGCAGAAGCTGTTGCTCCGTCTATTTTATGGATAGATGAAATTGAAAAAGGTTTTGGCGGAGTAGGAAAAGAAAATGATGGCGGAACTTCTACAAGAGTTTTTGGTACATTCTTAACTTGGCTAAACGAAAAACAAAAACCGGTATTTGTAATAGCAACTGCAAATAACATCAATGCTTTACCATCTGAAATGTTGAGAAAAGGTAGATTTGATGAAATCTTCTTTGTTGATTTACCTGTTACAAATGAAAGAAAAGCTATATTCAAATTGCATCTTGAAAAACGACTAAAAGACAGTATTTCAAAAAGTTTTAAAGTAACTGAGGATTTACTAAACAGATTAGCTGAAAAAACAGAAGGTTTTGTTGGAGCTGAAATTGAACAAGCGGTAATTGCAGCATTATTTGAAGCATTTTCAGAAAACAGAGCTTTAAAAGAAGATGATTTGTTTAAAGTTATTGCTAATACGGTACCACTTTCTACGACACAAGCAGAACAAATTATGTCAATTCGTTCTTGGGCAAATGAAAGAGCTGTAGCCGCAACAGCACAAGATGATATGAGCGGATATACACCACAGGAAGAAACTGTTGAGGAAATAGAAAAGAAAACACAGGAAAGAACAAAAACAGAAAAGATAAAACGTTCTCGTGGTGGAAGAACGATAGATTTTTAAGGAGTAATAATTATGTCTGTACGTACATATTCAAGACGACCAAAAACATTTAGCCAAATTGTTGCAACTATGTTGGCTGATGCTGTAATAGAAAAATTTTCTTCTCAACAAACTGGTACTTATAGCAGTAATAGTTCTACTGCTACTAAGCGAAAATCTGTAAAATCTAAAACTACTGAAAAAAAACAAAAGAAAAAGGATCCACAAATTAAAAAAGATATATCACAAACTTTAGAAATGATTGAAAAGCAATTAGAAAAATACGGCTTAACCGAAGAGGAAATAGAACAAGAAATGGAACTAATTGATGAAGATGAAGTTGAAGAACAGATTATTTCTGTTCAGGAAAAGGTTTGTGAAACAATAAGAAACAAAGTTTCAAACAATACAACAATGAAAATAGAAAACGAGGAAATATTAGAAGATAATTCCGTAGTTATAACAATTAGTATTTAGAAGAATATAAAAGGAATAAAAATGACTGATGAAAGTCTTGAAGAAAAAATTATAAAATCTATATATCAAGGTGTAAAGAGTTTATATCCTAAATCAAAATGTAATATTGAAAAATGCGAGAATAATAATTTTTCATGTTGTAATAACGATGCATATTTGTTAACAAATGATGTTCATGAACAATCTTTGTCTGGTGCGTTATATTATTATTTAAATAAATCTTTATCAAATAAGAAAATAATATCTAGGACAAACAAAAGATCTTTAGATATGGAATATAATAAGACTTTTATTATAGAAAATGATAAAATTAACCCTAAACGTATAAGCTGCAATTCTAACTGTTTTTTAAAAAATAAAATTTGTGATGGAAAAAAGTATTTTAGACCAGATATTATTTTACATCAAAGAGGTAATAACAATGAAAATATACTAATAATCGAATGTAAAAAAGCTAATGACATAGAAGATAACGACGTTCAATATGATTTTGAAAAATTGAAAGCCTTTACATGTGAAAATGGAAATTTTAAATATAAGATAGGTGTTTCTATTGTATTTAATAATAAACATCCTATTC
>CACZSH010000028.1 GCA_902783785.1 uncultured bacterium
AAAAAAATATTACCCAAATTACCTTCCTAACAAAAATTAAAAAGGATATGCCGTAGAAAGCATATCCTTTTTTATATATTTTAAATTTAAATATTTTGCAATAAAAATGGGCCAGGTAGGGTTCGAACCTACGACCAACGGATTATGAGTCCGCTGCGCTAACCACTGCGCCACTAGCCCAAAGTTTCTATGTATCTATAATCTATCATAAAATATCAAAAATGCAAGTTTTTTTGGCATGCCAGATTTATTATTCATAGTTTTTTATTATTGTATCAAGCTCTGCAATCATGTCCGCTTTGTATGATTTAGGTGATATTATTTTGCATAAATCGCAATATCCTATTAATCTCTTTATTAATTTTTCTTTATCCTCTCCTTTATTTAAAATTATCGCAGTATTTTCTGTTGAACTATATAAACTTTCGTATTTTTTTAATACATATCTATTTTTTAATCTTCCTTTTATTTCGTACATGACCGTTGTTATTATGGAATTCCCAAAAGATTTTTGCGGAAGTTGTTCTATTTCTATTATTTTTTCAAGCTCTAAAAATATATTTTGACCTTTTGTACTGTTATATACAACTAAATATATGTCGTTCTCATTATACTCTGTTTCAATTGGTTCTGAAATAATGCGTTTTATGCTTTTAGTATCTTCTTGATATGAAATCAATATTTTTAAATTATCTTTTATACATTGTTCAAATTTATTTACTAAATCCAGTTTATCTTTTGTATATTTTTGTGGAAAGTTTATATCTTCAATTTGAATTTTATCATATGTATCTAAGGAGTATTTATTTAGATGAGTTTTTACTTCTTTGATAAAATTTCTTAATTTTATATTTAAGCTATCTTCTTCTGTATCACTTGCATATTTTTCTAAAAATTTCAAAGCCCGTATTGAAGATTCAGAAAAATTGAATGAATAAGGATATTTCATTATTGTGTATTTTTGTTTTTCATTTTTTTCCAAAAGAAATCCTAAGGCTTTAATAGAGTTTAAGTATTTGTATACAGTTATTATTGAATATCTTTTGT
The DNA here is from genome assembly GCA_902783785.1 of uncultured bacterium. Lineage (GTDB taxonomy): Bacteria > Cyanobacteriota > Vampirovibrionia > Gastranaerophilales > Gastranaerophilaceae > UBA791. The sequence goes on from CACZSH010000028.1 coordinate 1,048, forward strand.
TGTCAGGATCTATGCTTTCTAAGTAATTGACAAGTTCTTTTACTGTAGCTTGTTTTGTCGCTAGAAATTTTAGCAGCATAAATAATCTATATGATGCAAAGGTATCTGTACTTTTTCTATTGTTCATTTTCATAAACCTTTCGAATATTCTTAACATATTCAATAATTTGATTTCTAAAGTTTTGAGGCTTTAAAACAATACATTGACTACCAAAATTTAAAATATTTTGCATCATTATAAAATCATTATCTGTTTCTGCTTCAATTATTAAATTGTTGTCTTCAATTTTTAGAAGTCTTTCATTATTTGATAGTATATAACTATTTAAGTCCTTATTTAAAATTTTGTATGTTGCTTTAAACTTTTTAAATTTTTTTTCATTGTCTTTTTCTATATTTACGCTTAAAATTTTACAAATATTGTTAACAGAATAAAATACATTTTTGTTATATTTTAAGTCTATACCGAAGAAATATAGTTTATCGTGTCTAAAATGGACTTTTTCTGCTATAACGTTATGTTCTTTTAATTTTCCTGTTTGAGATTTGTATAAAATAGTTATTTGCTTTTTGTCTTTGGAATATGTTAAAAGATCTTTTAATAAAGTTTTATCTATATTTGTAAGCTTAGAAACTTTTAAAAACGCTTCTTTTACCTTTTCATCATATGTAAATTCTGCTATTGTATTAAAAAAATCATCAAGTGATAACAATTCTTTAAAAGGTACGTAAGTATATATTTTGTTATAAACCTTTTTTAAATGTTTTACGTCTTTTAATTCAAAATTAAAATAAAATGGATGTTTTGAAAGAACGTATTTGTTGTTTAGTTTTGTAGTTCTTGCAATTGTACATCCTGCGCTTCTAAGAGCATTAATATCATTTCTTATAGTATCATAAGAAACTTTGTCTTTTATAAGAGGATTATCATCATAAGCTTTATTTATTTCTTCAACTGTTTTTGGAGAATCTAATAAAAGAGAAAATAAAAAAATAACTCTCATTCCCGTCATATTTAATTGTAGTAAATCAAAACTTTTCTCAACAGCTTCCATATGTGGATAATATCACGTAAAGGTTTATGTATGCAAATTTATTGTTTTTATTTTACAAATGATTAAATATTTTGCAAATAAAATAAAAAATGTTTAAATATTATCATTATGAATTACATATTTTACGGATTAATATTATTTTCTATTATTTTCGGAGCAATATCAGGAAGATTGAATGATGTTGTTAATGCTATTCTTTCCGGAGCTGAATTGAGTGTAAAAGTAGCATTTTCGTTAATAGGAATAATGGCATTTTGGCTTGGGATTATGAAAATTGCACAGGAGTGCGGATTAGTAAAAATTTTAGCAAAATTTCTGACTCCGATTACAAAAATCCTGTTTAGTGATGTCAAATCTGATAATGAAGCAATCGGTGATATTGCTATGAATTTTACGGCAAATGCTCTTGGTCTTTCAAATGCTGCAACACCAATAGGTATAAAGGCAATGCAAGAATTACAGGAAGTAAATAAAGATAAAAACTCAGCATCTGATGCTATGTGTATGTTTTTAGCAATGAATACCGCCGGATTTCAAATTGTTCCCGCAACGGTCATTGCTATTTTAGTTTCAGTAGGATATAAAAACCCTACTGAAATAATTTTACCAGTATTGATTGTAACGTCTATTGCTTTTATATCTGCAATAATAATTGCATTAATATTTAAAAATTTGTGGAGGGGTCAATTATGATTTCAATTCTAAATGCTATCTCTCTATGGATTTTACCAATTATAATTTTAACGATATTAACTGTCGGATTAATAAAAAAAGTTCCGATTTACGAAGTTTTTACTGATGGTGCTAAAGAAGGTTTTAAAGTCAGCATAAATATAATTCCATATTTAGTTGCAATAATTGTCTGTATATCAATGCTAAGAGCTTCAGGGTTTATTGAATACATTGGTACAATGTTTAGCGGGATTTTTGAATATTTTAGAGTCCCTATTGATGTATTACCAATTATGATAGTTCGCTCATTATCGGGTTCTGCTGCATTAGGAATTTTTTCTGATATTGCTCACAACCTAGGCCCTGATTCTTATGCAACAAAGCTTGCAGCAGTTATGGTTGGCAGTAGTGAAACTACTTTTTATGTTCTTGCTGTTTATTTTGGAGCAGTAGGAATTAAAAAGTTTAGATATGCCTTGTTAACAGGTGTTTTGGCTGATATTATAGGGATTGTGGCAGCAATACTTGTATGTCGCTTTCTTGTTTAGCATCTGTCCAGCATTGTGTGTAACTTTCTTTGTTTTTTGAACAAAATACTTTTTTGATTACAACAGCAAAATTTACATCAAAGAAGTTGATTTGTGGTAATCTTTCTACTGTATATTCATTTGAACCGCAATTATGGCAGAAATTATCTACAGGTACAACTTTACCGTTTCTTACAATACTTTTATGTTTAACTCCGCAACAAGCACATCTTGTTATAAACCATTGATTTTCAATTAATTCTCCGCAATCCGGACAATATTCTAAATCTAGTGCAGGATCAACTTTGTCATGGTTACAGTGGTGAACATTAAATAAAAAATCAAAAATCATCATAAACTCCTTTATCTATTTGCCAACATGTTTTATTTAATGATTATTTTTATAAAGTCAATATTTTATTTAAAAAAATTTTTTTTTATGATTAAATTGGTGTAAAGGCACTAAAATTAGGAGATTAAAAATATGACAGATACAGAAAGAACATTTGTTGCAATTAAGCCTGATGCAGTACAAAGAGGTTTAATGGGAAAAATAATAACTAGATTTGAAGAAAAAGGTTTTAAAATCATTGCAATGAAAATGCTTGAAGTAACACAAGAACAAGCAGCAAAGCATTATGAAGAACATTACGGAAAACCATTTTATAATGGGTTAGTAAGATTTATAACATCTGCTCCGATTGTTGCAATGGTTGTTGAAGGAATAAATGCTGTTGCGGAAGTAAGACATATTTTAGGTGCTACAAATCCTGCAAATGCTGACGTTGGATCAATAAGAGCAGATTTTTCACCAATTATGGCATGCAACTGTGTTCATGCTTCTGATTCTGTTGCTTCTGCAGAAAGAGAAGCAAAAATCTACTTTGATGTAGAAAAAGAATTATGTACTAACTGGAAGACTATGATGGAAATAGTTTTAGATGGACAAAAATAGTGAAAAAGATTATTTTAGCTACGAATTAACTCATGTTGATGCAAAATCAGGAGCAAGAGCAGGAGTTTTGAGAACTCCTCATGGCGAAATAAAAACACCAATTTTTATGCCTGTAGGAACTAATTCTTCCGTAAAAATGCTTACAAATCATCACTTATACGAAACAAAAGCTCAAATAATTTTAGCAAATTCGTATCATTTATATTTGAGAGCAGGTACAAAGCGTATAAAGGAATTTGGCGGAATTCATGGCTGGATGAATTGGGATAAACCTGTATTGACTGATTCTGGTGGGTTTCAGGTATTTTCTCTTGCAGATTTAAGAAAAATAACTGAAGACGGAGTACATTTCAGAGATCCTAAAGACGGTAAAGAGCATTTTATATCACCGGAAATATCAATGGAAATTCAACAGGATATTGGTGCAGATATAATAATGGCTTTTGACGAATGTTCTCCATACCCTTGTACGTACGAGCAGGCAAAACTTGCAATGGAAAGAACTCACCGTTGGCTTGAAAGATGCTATCATTCAAAAACTAATCCTAAACAAGCGTTATTTCCGATAGTACAAGGTGCATTTTTTGATGATTTAAGAAAAGAAAGTGCAAAAATTATTTCGACTTTTGATTCTGTCGGTTATGCAATAGGCGGATTAAGTGTTGGTGAATCAAAAGAAATGATGAATCATTTTGTAGAATTTACAGCACCTTTATTACCTGATAATAAACCAAGATATTTAATGGGAGTAGGAACTCCTGAAGATTTACTTGACGGTATAAAAAGAGGTATTGATATGTTTGACTGCGTTCTTCCTACCAGAAACGCAAGACATGGTTCTTTCTTTACTTATGAAGGGAAGAAAAATATTAAAAATGCTCAATTCTCAGATGATAAAACTGCTTTAGATGAAAATTGTAATTGTTATGCATGTCAAAATCACACAAAAGCATATATAAGACATTTGTACAGATGCGGAGAATCTACTGCTCAAACGTTATTATCAATTCACAATCTTCATTTTTTAATTGATTTTTCTCAAAAAGCGAGAGAAGCTATTTTGGAAGATAAATTTGAAGATTTTTATAATGAGCATTATAAAAATTTTACCAAGAAAAAATAACTTAAAAAGGAACGTATAAAACGTTCCTTTTTAATATTCTCTCTTAAATTTGTTTTTTAATGTTTATCCTATTAAAATTTGTTTTTGTTGTTCCTGCTCAAGTTGTTTTGATGCAGCATTTACAATTGTTCCGTTAATTACTCCCGCTGCAACACCAAGACCTACCCCTGCAGCAATCGCAGATGTAAAAGGTTTGGTTTTTACAACTTTTGAAATAACATTACCCGCTGCAACCACAAGAGCTGCACTTGCTAAACCTGCAACTGCACCTAGAGGAAGTGCTTTTTTTAATGATGGTTTATCAACTTGAATTCTTTCAAATTTATCAGCTTTTGCATCTTCACAACATCCGCACGAACAATGATTATGTACGTGTGTTTGCGGTTTACAGCAAGAGCATGTTTCATCACAACAACAGTTATGAGTATGCAATTTTGGTCCTATTTTAAACATAATTTTCCCTTCTTTATATTTACATAAAATACGTAATATATTTTTTTGCTACCTATGTTAAAAAATCGTTACATAAACTTAATGAATAGTTTATGATATAATCGACGTATGAAAAATGTATTTGAACAAAAAGTTTCATATTGTGATACGGATGCATATGGAGTTGTTTGGCACGGTTCTTATTTACGCTGGCTTGAGATAGGCAGAATGTATTTTTGCGATGATATGGGACTTGATTTAGTCAAGTGTCAAGAAAATAATTTAGTATTACCATTAACAAGCATAAGTGTTAAATATAAATCTCCTGCAAAGCTCGGAGATACAATGGTTATAGAAACAACCTTTGCAAAATCTTCAAAAATAAAATTGACTTTTGAACAAAGAATATATAATAAAGAAACAGGAAAAGCATATATTGAAGCTGTTATAGAAGTTGTACCGGTTTCAAATGACGGTAAATTATACCGAAAAATGCCTGAAGTTTTGCAAGTTGCTTGTGAAAAATATGCGGAGGAAAAATGCGATTAAATCGTTATATTGCGCAAGCAAATATTTGTTCACGCCGTAAAGCCGATGAATTTATTCAAAACGGACAAGTAAAAGTTAACGGAAAAGTTATTACGGATATGAGTTTTCAAGTTAGGGTAAAAGATAAAGTTTACATTGATGACCATTTAATTCATCCTATGAATTTGCAATACTATAAATTTAATAAACCTGCAGGTTATATTACTACAATGGATGATGAAAAGGGAAGAAAAACTATATATGACATTCTTCCGAAAGAGTTGCATCATTTAAAACCTGTTGGAAGATTGGATAAAGATTCAACAGGGTTGTTGATATTGACCAATGACGGAAGCATGATAAACGCTCTCACTCATCCTTCGTTAAAAGTTCCAAAAGTTTATCATGTTACGGTTAAAGGAAAAGTTTCCGATAGTGCCTTTGAAAAACTTGCACAAGGTATCGAGATTGAAGAAGGTAAAATTGCATATGCAGATATTATCGTTCTTGAGCAAACAAATAAAAGTACATTTATGCAAATAACATTGATGCAAGGAATGAACAGACAAATAAGAAAAATGTTTGAAAAAGTCGGATATGAAGTCGAAATTTTAAAGCGTATTCAACACGCAACAATAAAATTAGACGGATTAAAAAGAGGCGAAGTAAAAGTTTTAAAACCAAAAGCAATAAGAGAATTGCAAGATTTTTTGAAAGGCAGAGCAGATGCTTAAAGTAGCAATAACAGGAAATATAGCTTCGGGTAAAACTTTTGTTGAAACAGTGCTTTCTTCAAAAGGTTATCCTGTATATGATACAGATTCTATGGCTCATACAATTCTTGCTACATCCATTGAGGTTAGAGAAGCTTTTAAAGACTACGATATAACAAATCATAGGGGAGAAATTTCGAGAGAAAAATTAGGAAATCTTGTTTTTGCAAAACCTGAATTAAAAAAAGTTTTAGAAGAAATAATTCATCCGGAAGTTAGAAAAGAAATAAATAAAATCTTTAATTTTTGCGGTACATCAGACATAATTTTTATTTCTGTACCACTTCTTTTTGAAGCAAATTTTGATGATATGTTTGATAAATCAATTCTTGTTTACGCAAATGATGATATAAGACTTCAAAGATTAATGATAAGAAATGATTTAACTGAAGAGCAAGCTCAATTAAGAATTGACAGCCAAATGTCTCAAGATGAAAAAGCTTCAAAAGTAGATTATATCATACATAATAATTCTTCTGTAAAAGATTTTGAAAAAGAAATTTATTCCGTATTAAATGATTTGAAAAATAATAAAGATAAGTAACAAACGGGGTTGAAGTCGCATAAAACATGTGTCATAATGTAATTAGCTTTACATAGATGATTATTTTGTTCCTACATTTTTAATTATCGGGAGACAAAGCTCTAATGACGGTGAAGTATACCCGCCGATT
>CACZSH010000029.1 GCA_902783785.1 uncultured bacterium
GCCAAAGGTTCTTATTCTATAAAAGATAAAAAAGCTTATGAAAAAATTCTAAAAAAAATAAAAATGGGTAAAGAAAAAAATTTATATCAAAAAATAACATTTGATATTTTTATAAACAAAATATTTTCAAAAATTACAAAAATTTTTAAATATAAATAAAATTATAAATTATTACTAGAAAGAGTTAACGAATATAGCTTTTACCATTCACTTGCACCGTATTTTTCATAAAAATTAAGAATTTCTTTTGTTGTTTCAATGCGTTTATTAATTTCATCGATTTGATGTTGATTTTGCGCAAGTGTTAAGAGCTCATTTAATTCTGTTAAATTATCTTTTTGGTGTTTAATCTCTTTTATTTTATGTTCTTTTTGTTCGTTAAGCCAAGTTTCAAAGCCGCAGTTTGGAGGAACTATTGACCATGCCGAAAAAGGACTTAATTTACACAAAAGAGGTCTATGTTCATAGTCTCCGCATTTATTATCATCTCTTATGTACTTACATTTATAAAAAGTTATATCTTCAAGTTTTTGAGATGTTCTATTTAAAATATTATCAACCGTTTCTGCAGATTCTTTTCTTGCTTCTTCGATAGACGCAAAAGGTACAAATATACTCAAAAAATCTATTGCTGAACTATCACCATTTTCTCTTTTTTTCAAAAGCTCTTGATATGTATCTTTTGTTGTGGCTACTCTACAACATTTTCCACACATTTTACATAATTCTTGTGGTCTGTCTTTTATCATGTTTAAAAGTTGTTTTTTTACTTTTTCTTCCATAACTATTCCTTTTTAAAAGCGGACTTAAAATTATTTAAAAGTCCGCTTTTATATTTTACTTTTTATTTATTTCTTTTGCAAGGTCTTCAGTTATATCTTTTCCTCCATAAAGTACACTGCTTTTTGCTAAAATTAAATTATAATTTGAAGATTTTGCTTTTTGTTTTACAAGATTATCTACATCTTTATCGATTATTGCTAATTGTTTTGCATAATTTTCTGCATTTGTTTGTCTTCGCTGGTTTATAGTTTCTTGATATTTTTTTGCAAGTTTTTCTTTATTTTCATTTGTTGATTGTTGTTCTATATCGGCTTTTGCACTTTGTGCTAATTTTGTTAAATCTTCCATATTTTTCGCTTGTTCTGATTTTAGGGCTTTAACTTTATCTGAAGATTCAATTAGTTTTGCAATATCTACTACTGCAATATTTGTTGTGTTTTGAGTTTCTGACATTGCAAAATTATTTATTCCAAGACCTAATGTGAATGCTAAACCCGATATGGTGAGTATTTTTAATTCTTGTTTCATTTTTTTTCCTTTCTTTTCTTTTGTATTATAAAATTTTAAAATTTTGTGTGTATTGGATAGGTGTTTAAATTTCATGTAAAAATTTAATACATTTTTGATTTTAGTAAATATTTTTTGTAAAATTGAGAAAAGAGGTGAAACCATGATTAATGTTGCTGTTTGCGGTTCAAATGGAAAAATGGGAAAAACAGTTGTAAATATGGTTAATGATACGGATAATCTTAATCTTACTGCAACTATTGATATAAATAATGCTCAATACAAATCTATTGAAGATGCTGATAAAAATTCTGAAATAGGCGTATTAGTAGATTTTACAAATCCAGATTCTGTTTATAAAAATGCTGTTGAATGTTTAAATAGGGGCATTAGACCTGTTATTGGTACGACGGGTTTATCTGATGAACAGATTGAAAATTTAAAAACTTTGTCAAATGAAAAAAATATAGGTTGTTTTATAGCGCCAAATTTTTCGACGGGTGCTGTTTTGATGATGGAGTTTGCCAAAAAGGCATCTAAATATTTTGACAATGCTGAAATAATTGAACTTCACCATAATCAAAAGAAAGATGCACCATCTGGAACAGCTATTAAAACAGCAAAAATGATGAGTGAAGAAAAAGCTTCTTTTACTTGTGGTAATTGTGCGGAAAAAGAGTTAATAAATGGTTCAAGAGGCGGAAGCAGTTATTCTGATATACATATTCATTCTGTTCGAATGCCGGGTTATATGGCATCTCAAGAGGTGTTATTTGGAAGTAACGGACAAATTTTATCAATCAGACATGATTCTGTTAACAGAGAATGTTATATGGGCGGTGTAAAGTTAGCTATTGAATATATTGCTTCTCATAATGAATTTGTCTGGGGATTAGAAAATATATTATAGGAGAATAAATAAAAATGACAAAAGCTAATTTAGCGGTTTTAGGCGCAACAGGTGTCGTTGGAAGACATATATTAGAAATTTTAAAAGAACTTGAAGTGCCATACAATACAATAAAATTTTTATCAAGTAAAAAGTCAGCCGGTTCTAAAATAGAATTTGACGGCAAAGAATACACTGTAGAAGAGGCTAAACCTGAAAGTTTTGACGGCGTGAATGTTGTTTTGGCATCAGCAGGCGGATCTACAAGTAAAATGTTTGCTCCTGAAATTGTAAAAAGAGGCGGCGTTATTATTGATAATTCAAGTGCTTTCAGAATGGACAAAGATGTTCCTCTTGTTATTGCCGGAGTTAATGATGAAGATTTAAAATTACATAAAGGTATTATTGCAAATCCTAATTGTTCAACATCTCAACTAATGTTAGCTCTTGAACCATTAAATAAAGCTTTTAAAATAAAAAGACTAATTGTTTCGACATATCAATCGGTATCCGGTGCCGGTTTGAAAGCTATTAACGAATTAAGAGAATCAACAAAAGCAAAATTAAATGATGAAAAATTTGAACCTGTTGCATTTAAAAAAGATATTGCGTTTAACTGTATTCCTCAAATTGATGTATTCTGTGAAAACGGTTATACAAATGAAGAAATGAAAGTTGTTAGAGAAACTAAAAAAATTCTTCATTTGGATGAAAAATTGCCGATTACTTGTACTGCAGTTAGAGTTCCTGTTTTTGTGAGTCATAGTGAAGCAGTTGACGTTGAATTTGAAAAACCAGTTGACAAAGATTCTGTAATTGAAGTATTGAAAAATGCATATGGAGTTGAAGTCGTAGACGATACAGATAATTATGTTTATCCTGTACCAACGGAAGCTGCAGGAAAAGATCCTGTTTATGTAGGCAGAATAAGAAAATGTCTTGCTTTTGATAATGGTATTTCTTTCTTCTGTGTTGCTGATAACCTAAGAATAGGTGCAGCTTTAAATACGGTAAGACTTGCTAAATTAGTAATTGAACAAGGATTATACTAAGAATGTTTAATTTAATAGAAAAAGAAAATTTATCTGAATTAGTGAAAAAACTTCGAAATGAAGGTAAAACCATTGTAACCACAAATGGTTGTTTTGATTTGCTTCATGTCGGGCATGTTAGATATCTTCAAAAATCAAAGTCTTTTGGTGATGTTTTAATTGTTATGTTAAATTCTGACAATTCAGTAAAACGTTTAAAAGGTGAGTCTCGGCCGTTAAATACAGAAAAAGACAGGGCAGAAATTTTATGTGCTTTATCTTGTGTTGATTATGTGGTAATATTTGATGAAGATACTCCAAGGGATTTGTTGGATATTATAAAGCCGGATGTTCATACAAAGGGTGGCGATTATACATTAGAAACATTACCTGAAGCGGATGTCATAATAAAAAATAATATAAAACTTGAATTGATAACCTTTGTTGAAGGTAAATCAACAACAAATATAATAAATAAAATGAATAAATAATATACATAATTAAGGAGATTTCAATGGCAAAATTTAAAATTGAAGAAATTGCACAAATTGTAGGTGGAATGTTGAACAAAGTTGAAGATGCGGAAGTATCAATGATAGCTCCACCTCTATTAGCAGACGAACATACTTTAGCTCTTGCGTTTGAAGAAGAAGAAATAGAAAATCTTGCTAAAACTAAAGCAAAAGCTGCGTTAGTTCCTCTTGGCGTATCTTATGACAGATTAACAACTATTGAGGTTGAAAGACCAAGACTTGCCATGATGAAATTATTGACTTTATTCTATGAAGAACCAAAAGTTAATGACGGTGTGCATCCGACAGCTGTTATTGATCCTACTGCACAGCTTGGAGAAGGTGTAAAAATCGGACCTAACGTTGTTGTTTCTGCTAATGCTAAAATTGGTGCTAAAACAAGAATTTTGGCTAATTGTTATATAGGTGAAAATGTTGAACTCGGCGAAAATTGTTTTTTATATTCAGGAATTAATATTGGTGCAAGAGTAAAAGTTGGAAAAGATTGTATATTCCATAACGGTGTTTCTTTAGGTGCCGATGGTTTTAGTTTTGTTACTGAAAATCCTGATAATATTGAACAAGCCAGACAAGGTAAAGAATTGGAAGAAAAAACAGAACAAGTTATTTTCAAAATTCCTTCGTTAGGTTCTGTTGTAATAGGTAACAATGTTGAAATTGGTGCTAATACAACAATTGATAGAGGAACTATCGAAAATACTACAATAGGTGATAATACAAAAATTGATGACCTTGTAATGATTGGGCATAATTGTCGTATCGGAAAAGGCTGTTTAATAGTATCTCAAGTTGGTATTGCAGGAAGCTGTGTAATTGAAGACAGAGTAGTAATTGCAGGTCAAGCTGGTTTTGCAGACCACTTAAGAATAGGAAGTGATTCTATTGTTGCTGCAAAAGCGGGTGTTTCTAAATCATTCCCTGCTAAATCAATTATCGTTGGTATTCCTGCTGTTCCTAAAAAAGAATTTATTAAAAAATTAAAAACGATTAAGGATGCAGGTGAGTTAATTGCTAAATTTAGAAAATATGAACCATTATTAAAAGGCTTTTTAGAGGATACTGAAGAATAATGGGAACGATTTCTAAACAGGTTAATATTACAGGTAACAGCTTGATGAAGAATCAAGACACTTCTGTTGAAATATTGCCAAATAATTTGGAACAAATAAGATTTTTTGTTAAAAATTCAACAGAACCTGTTATTGCCCATGTGGATAATTTAGTTACAACAGATCATTGTGTTACTATTGGCAATAAGAAAAAAGATAAGGTAATGTTGATAGAACATTTTATGGCCGCATGTGCTTTTTGTGGTATTAATTCAATTGATGTTTATATCTCAAATTACGAAATGCCGATTTTAGACGGTAGTTCTCTTGAATGGATAAAACTATTTAGAAAAGCAGGCATAAAAAAATCGAAACAAATAAATTATACTGTTTCAGAGCCGGTTTATTATCTAAATGGTAAAACTTCTCTTATCGTAGTACCTGATAAAGAATTATATATTTCTTATTCAGTAAATTATGACCATCCTGATTTGAGAAACAGATGGGTAAGTTTTACTCAAAAATCTAAGGAAGACGAAATAATTGAAGCAAGAACATTTGGTTTTCTGAAAGATTTAAAAAAATATCAACTTCTGGGATTTGCAAGAGGTGTTACATATGATAATACTGTCGGTTTAAAAGATGATGGTTATACAACAACTTTGCGTTCATCTTCTGAACCTATAAAACATAAGATTTTAGATTTAATCGGAGATTTTTATTTAACAGGATATAATCCTCTAAACTTTAAAGCTCAAATTATAGTAAAAGAAGCAGGACATGCAGTGCACGCTATTGTTGCAAAAGATTTAAAGGATAAATTAGTAGAAATATAAAGGAGATAGCCAATGACAGACGAAATACTGACTTTTGATACAATGCAAATAATGGAAATGATTCCTCACCGTTATCCATTTTTACTTGTTGATAGGATAACTGAATGTATATCTGGAAAATATTCTAAAGGATATAAAAATTTAACTTTTAATGAACCTTTCTTTCAAGGTCATTTCCCAAATAACCCTATAATGCCGGGTGTTCTTCAAATAGAAGCTATGGCTCAGTGTGCTGCGCCTATTTTATGCACAATGGACCAATTTAAAGGAAAACTTGCCTTATTTGCTGGTATAGATAATGTTAGATTTAAAAATATTGTTCGTCCGGGAGATAGATTAGAAATGGAAATAACTTTAACAAAAGTAAAGGGGCCAATCGGTAAATCTCATGCTGTAGGCTATGTTGATGGAAAAGTAGTTGTTGAAGCTGATTTAACCGTTTGTATGAAATAATAAAATTAAGATATTAAACTTATATAAATTTTTTTTAAAAATACATTTCTTCATTTATAATAAAATGAGAAATGTATTTTATATTGGAAGGAATTGGAAAAATGATAGATAAAACAGCTATAATACATCCTACTGCAGAAATTGCTGAAGATGCTATAATAGGACCTAATGTTGTTATTGGAGAAAACGTAAAAATTGGTAGCCGAACAAGAGTAATAGCAAATGCCTATGTAGAATTTGCTGAAATAGGTGAAGATTGTACAATAAGTCCATTTGCAACAATAGGTTCAGAACCTCAAGATTTAGGATATAAAGGCGAACCTACAAAAGTTGTAATAGGAAATGGAACAATAATAAAAGAAAATGTAACTGTACATAGAGGTGCAGCATGTGGTGATTTTACAACAAAAATTGGAAACAAGTGCTTACTTATGGTTGGAACTCATGTTGCTCATAATTGTGTTATCGGTGATCAAGTAATAATGGCAAATTTGGCTACATTAGGTGGACATTGTCATGTCGATTTTGGTGCTTGGTTAGGCGGTATGTCAGTATTTCATCAGAATTGTAGAGTTGGAGAAATGGCTATTGTAAGTGGTTTTTCTGCAACACGTCAAGATATTTTACCTTATTCAAAAGGTGAAGGCAGACCTCCTGTACCTAGCGGATTGAATGTTGTAGCTCTTAGACGCAGAGGCGTAGATAAGGATGTTAGACTTCATATGAATGAAGCTTTCAAATTGTTGATTTCTCCTGATTTTAATACATCTCAGGCTATTGAAAAAATTAAATCAGATATTCCAATGAATGAATATATAGAAAAAATGATTAATTTTATTGAAACCTCAAAACGTGGAGTTCTTTTAAAATCTCATAAATCGGCTGAAGCTTCTGGTCTATAAAATTAAATATTATTTTTTGTTACATTTGTTTCACATTCGTTAAAAACTAGTCAATTTATTCTTAAATTTTGAGTTTATTTAGATAGATTGGTTTTATTGGGGTGTGTAGTGATTAAAATTTTTGGTTTAAATAATATAGTTAAGCCTAATAATATTCAAAATAACTCTAATAGTAGTTTTAGATTTGCTTTATCAAATGTTAAAGCCGATTCTTTTGAACACTCAAAAACCTCTGAAAACAATTCAACATGCCCAATTAATTTTACCGGAAAATCAAATAGATTAAAAGAATATAGAAAAATCACAACTACTTTAAACCAAATGGCAGAAACTGCGCAAACTTCATTAAATAACCAAGTTGCTTCTGATGGGTGGGCCGGAAAAACAGCTGAAACTATCAGTATTCTTTGGAATTCTAAAAATAGAGCAAAGATTGTTCAAGAAGATATTAACCAATATAAAGACCAAGTTTTAGCTCTTAATAATTCAATAAAAGATGATAAGTTTAAGGATAAATTTAAAGAAATTTTTGATGTTGAATATAATCACTCAAATATTGCAAAATACGGCAGAAAGTCTAAACAGCTTGAATCAGCATTAATTGCAGATTGTGTATCAAAATATACAGAAGAAAAATTATCTAAAAATTTGAAAATTTATAATAAACTGGATGGAGATTTACAAGATATAAGTGAAACAAGAGCTATTCCATATGGTACAACAGGTTATATTTCTTCTTATACTCATGTAACAAGTAAAGATGATATTTTTCAAAATATGGAAAATTCTTTAGTAGAAATTTTAGGTGATAAGAAAATTTTAGATAAAGTATTATCTTCAAAAGGTTTAGATAGTGAAAAAGCAACTAAAGAAGATAAATACAAAGTTTATGGCCATTTATCTAAATTTATATTAGAATCAACAAAAACATCTGCAGAAAAATGTTTAAAAGGTCAATCTTTAGCTCAAATTAAAGAAGATTATGATAAGACTTATGAAAAAGCATTTGGAACAAAAAATGATATTATAGCAAGAGTTGATAAATATAATGCATCTCAAAAAGCCGGTGCTGCTTGTGTTAAATTTGTAACAGGCGTAGTTTTAAATGCTATTGGTCCAAGTTCTGTATTAGCAAGTTTAGCCTATAGTGCGGCGACTTCTGTTGTTGTAGATATTGCTGATGCTGCAACTAATAAAATTGACGGTGATTTTAATTTGAAAGCTACTGCTATTAACGCAGGTTTGAACGGTATAAGTGGTGCAGTAAATCAATCTATAGTAAATAAATATGCAGGTGGAGTTGCTTCAAAAATTTTAGAATCAACTACAGGCAAAACTGCTTCAAAAGTTGTTGGCTCAACATTGAATGATTTAGTTATTAAAGAAATAATAAGTAAAGAAGGTGTTAAAATTCCTGCTTATGCTGTTGAAGGTGTTTTAAAATCTGTTGTACAAAATATGACAAATATAAAACCTTCAAATAATGATGCAGTAATTTCTCAAAAAGACGTAGAAAATTCTATGGTTGTGTTGTCAAAAGCAATGGTTTATATGACAGAAGCAAAAAATAACGGTAAATTAAACAAAAATATGTCGCAAAAAGAAATTGTTGCTTTATTAAATAAACATATTGTATCAACAATGAAAGACAATCAAAATTTATGTAATTGGATAAATAAAAATAATTCTGCGTTGCAACAAATGTTAGTTCAACTTGTAAAGTCAGAGTTATCTTAAATTTCTGAATCTATAGATGTTATGGATACTGTAACTTTATTTGGAAATATATTTTTTAATTTTGATGCCAAATCATTTGTTGCACTAACCCAAAAATGTGAAGACGTAAGAATTTTTGTTTCGCCTGCATATTCATCATTTAATTTTAAAACAACAGGATCAAATCCTGTATTTTGTACCATAACATCTTTTATTGCTACAATTTCTTCATAAGGAAGTTCTTCTAATAGTTCAAGTGTCATTATATTACAATTATCAACAGGTCGAACATTATCTACAATTAAACTTGGATTTTCTTTATTTTCGTCATCATCTCTGTAATTTACTTTACCTGTAATAATTACACGCTGTTCTGTTTGTAAAAATTCTCCAAAATCTGCTAATTTATTATTAAAGCAGACAATTTCCATTTTGCTTGTCAAATCTTCAATTGTACAGATTTTAATAAATTTAGACGGATCTTTTTTTGTAGGTATTTGTCTGGAAGCGGTTATAAGTCCGCAAATAGTAGCAGATTTATCAGCTTCAAGTCCTTTTATTTCAGAAATTTGATGTGTTGCCAGATAAGGTAATTTATCTTTTATACTTGAAAGAGGATGCGAGCTAACATAAAATCCTAAAAATTCTTTTTCAAAATTTTGCAATTCTCTTTGGTTGTACTCTTCATCACTTCCTGAAAGTGAAAATTGTGTTCCAACTATTTCATCATCTTCAAGTCCTGCAAACAAACTAACTTGACCTGATTCTTTTTGCTTCGCTTCACGTGATGCGGTTGCAACTATATATTCAAGATTTTCCATTAGTTGTTTTCTGCTTTTTTCAATACTTGAAAAAGCTCCGGCTTTTATTAAACCTTCCAAAACTCTTTTATTTGTTGCTTTTGGATCAATTCTTTTACAAAAATCATAAATGGATTTAAATTCGCCGTTTTGTTCTCTTTCTTTTATTATTAAATCAACAACAACTTCCCCTACTTGTTTTATTGAAGCAAGACCAAATCTGATATTATCTCCGTCTGGATAAAATTCTGCAAAAGATTTATTTATATCAGGAGGTAAAACCTGTATACCTTTTTTCAATGATTCTTCAATATAAAGAGCTGTTTTTTCCGTATCAGTGGAAACACTTGAAAGTAAGCAAGCTAAATATTCAACAGGAAAGTGAGCTTTTAGGTATGCAGTTTGGTATGCAACAAAAGCATATGCTGCAGAATGGCTTCGGTTAAAACAGTAAGATGCAAATTTTTCTATTTTTTCAAACAATGCTGTTGCATCATTTGCACTCATACCATGTCTGGCAGAATTTTCGATAAATTTGCCTTTTTGTTTTTGCATTTCTTCAATTTTCTTTTTACCCATCATACGTCTTACCATATCGGCTTGACCAAGTGAATAATCAGCAAGAACTTGGAACACTTGCATAATTTGTTCTTGATATACAATTGTTCCATAAGTATCTTTTAATACAGGTTCAAGTAGCGGATGAGGATAAGTAACTTCAACTCTTCCATGTTTTCTGTCAACAAATTCGTCAACCATACCTGAATCCAAAGGACCAGGTCTAAATAAGGCTACTAAAGCACCTAAATCTTCAAATACGTCCGGTTTCAATCTCTTTACAAGATTTTTCATGCCTGCCGATTCAAGCTGAAATATTCCGTCGGTATCTCCCTGCATAAGCATTTCATAAACAGGTCTGTCATCTAGTGGTATATCATTTATGGCGATTCTTTTACCTGTTCTTTTTTCAATTAAATCAACGGTTTTATAGATTGTAGTTAAGTTTCTTAAACCCAAAAAATCCATTTTTAGCAGGCTCAAAACTTCGGTAACATCATGCGGAGGATAACCGGTTTGAACAATGCCATCTTTAGAAGGCTGAACAGGAAGAATTTGATCTAACGGTTTTGGTGCAATAATAACACCTGCTGCGTGTGTACCTGTATTATTTTTAATACCTTCAATAGCAACAGCCAAATCTATCCATTTCTTCATTCCGATAGTTTTGCCTGTTTCAATATCAATGATAAATTGTTTATCTTCGTCGTAAAGTTGTCTTAATTCCGTACCTTCATATTGAATAGCTGCACCTAAAGTCTTTGCTTTATCATTTTGAGTTAAGGCATATTCAATACATGGATCGATAAGAGCTGCCATTTTGTTACTGTCAGAAAACGGTATTCTTAAAATTCTTGCAACACCTTTAAAAGCGGCTTTTGCTGCATAAGTACCAAATGTAATAATTTGACAAACCTTATCTTCTCCGTATTTTTTAGTAACGTAATCTATAACTTCTCCTCTACGTTCGATACAGAAGTCAATATCAATATCGGGCATTGTGAAACGTTCTGGATTTAAAAATCTTTCAAACAAAAGTTTGTGTTCAATCGGATCGAGGTCAGTAATTTCAAGTGCATAAGCAACAACAGAACCGGCTGCTGAACCTCTTCCAGGACCAACAGGTATTCCATGAGTTTTTGCATAGTGAATAAAGTCCCATGTGATTAAAAAATATGCTGCAAATCCCATTTGGTCTATTACGCTTAATTCGTATTCGGCTCTTTGTTTTAATTCGGGAGTTATTTCTCCATATCTTTTTTTCATACCCTCAAAAACAAGATAGCTTAAATATGTTTCTGAATTATATCCTTTAGGTACTTCATACGCTGGCAAAGGTGATTTACCAAGTTCGAGGGTTAGATGGCATTTTTCAGCAATATCAACCGTATTGTTAATACACTCTTCAAATGTTTTGTCATCCATCCAGTTAAAAATTTCTCTTAATTGTTCTGCTGTTTTTACGTAAAATTCATTACCTTCAAAGTGAAATCTGTTTGGATCATCCTTTGCACTGTTTGTATTCATACAAAGTAATGTATCGTGCATATCTGCATCTTGTTTACGTAAGTAGTGCGAGTCATTGGTGATAACCATTTTAATATCTAATTCTCGAGCTATTTTTATAAGTTCGGGATTAGTCTTTTTCTGATCATCAAGTCCATGGTCTTGTAATTCAATATAATAGTCTTCTCCAAATAAATCTTTATATTTTTTTGCTATTTCTCTTGCTTTGGCATGTTCATGTTTTAGTAAGCTTTGTAAAACTTCTCCTCCCAAACATGCTGATAAACAAATTAAACCTTCGTGATGTTTTTGAATTAATTCCCAATTAATACGAGGTTTGTAATAAAAACCTTCACACCATGCTGTGGAAGTTAATTTAACTATGTTTTGATAACCAATTTTATCCTTTGCGATTAAAACAAGGTGATATAAAGGATTATGCATATTGTTTTTTACGGTAATATCACCATCATGAACATAAAATTCAGAGCCTAAAAGGGGTTTTATCCCTTCTTCTTTGGCCGTTGTATAAAGTTCCATATCCCCATACATTACACCGTGATCTGTTATTGCAATGGCAGGCATGTTATTTTCTTTTGCAAATTTAACATAGTCCTTTATTCTTATTGCTCCGTCAAGTAATGAGTATTCTGTATGAACATGTAATGGTACATATTGCATAGTCATTATCTTGACCTCCTTTTATATTCCTGCTACTCGGTAATAAAATATACAAGTATATTTTACCATGGTAAATAATAAACTTGAAACCTAAAAAGAAATAATTATAATATTTAATATAAGTATTTTGGGAGAATTTATGAGATTGAGAAAATTTACTTGTTTATTATTAACAATGTTATTAGTAATTTTTTATTCAACACCGGTTGTATGTTATGCTAAAAAAGATGAAAGTACTCCAAACTTTACGGCTTCAAGAATTGGTTATCCTAAAAAGTTTACGGATGAATATTTGCAGATTATAAAAAAAGAGTATAGAAAAGTAACAAAGGAAGAAAATGTTATAGTTGCTCTTGATATGATGAAAGATACAAATGCAGATTTTTCTCGTTCTGCAATTTTAGGTTATAATTTAACAAATAAACCTGTAAAAATACAATTTAAGGATTTATCAACTATAAATGAACAATATGCCGCATTTGATGCCTTGGGGTGGAAAAAAGGTTCAAGATTATATATATATATAAATAATTGTCATTATGACGCACCTCCTGCTGCGTTGGCTGCACTTCTTTCTCACGAAGCATTACATCAAGATGAATATAATTCTTTAGCTGAAGAAACTTATGCTTGGACTATGGAAGCTGCTGTTTGGTGTGAAATGTGTGAACTCTATCCTAATGAAATAAAAATTTCTCATCCTCTTGTAACAAGAGAAAATACTCTTAAAAAACTCTTTATAAAAGGAAGATACTCAAATAAATATATTAAAAAAAGCGTTCATTCTAATGCAGGTTATCAAGATTTACCCCAAACTTCTCCGGGGTTTGAAGATTTATAGAGTTTTATATGGATAAAAAATATTACGTGTATATCTTATTAACAGAAAGAAATACTCTGTATTGTGGTTATACAGATGATGTCATGCAACGTTTTGAAAAACATAAATTGGGTATTGCTGCAAAATATACTCGTGCAAATAAACCTGTAAAAATTGTTTATACAAAAGAATTTAATTCTAAATCAGAAGCGATGAGAGAAGAGTATCGAATAAAAAGATTATCCCGAAAAGAAAAAGATGAATTAATAAAAAAAACAATAAATTATTAATTAAGCTCAAGGCATGAAAAAACGCTTAATTAACCTAATTGTAAATAAATGTAAAGTTAGGTTTTTACTCTTAAAACCCATTGTTTTTAATGCTTTTGACCATGTATCATCCCTAAAACCATGATGAACATGGAGTTTAGGGCTAAAGTTTTAAAACAGAAGTGCCGATATAGAATGTGTTAGGACAATAGACAA
>CACZSH010000030.1 GCA_902783785.1 uncultured bacterium
TTGTCTATTGTCCTAACACATTCTATATCGGCACTTCTGTTTTAAAACTTTAGCCCTAAACTCCATGTTCATCATGGTTTTAGGGATATAATAAGGCTAAAACTCAATATTAATAAGCTTTTTTACAAATAAAATTTAAGTTTACAAAACTTAACAAAGACCACATTGGTTTTTTTGTAATGTCTTCAAGAATAAAAAAAGCGCTGATTTAATAGCCGGTTTTAATAGAATTTTTACCATATTTTTTTTCAATGTTATCGATACTTTTAGCTAATTTATTTTTTTTATCTGAAATTTCTGAATTATCAAAAAGATAAAGTTGTTCTTCTTTTTTAAATGAAAATTTATCCAAAACTATACCTGAACTTCTATACAAAACAGTAGTCTCATACATTTTTTCAAATAATTCTTTCGCAACAGCTGAAATTTCAAGTTCAAAATTTGTCGGCACTGATAAAATCCGTTTTTCTTTATATAATTTAAAATCCTTTGTTCGCAAAAGCACTGTTACAGAATAACATGATGCTCCTATTTCTCTCAATCTTGAACACGCACGATGAATATGATAATTAAGAGAATTAATTATAAAATTTTTATCCGAAGAAAAATTTTTAAAAGACGATGTATGCTGAATGGATTTAGGAATTTTTTCTTTTGAATCAATTTTTAATATTGTTTCACCCATTAATTCGTGTTTTAGTTCAACAGCAGTTATGTTTATTTTAGATTTTAACCATTCATCAGTTTGAAAAATAAGTTCATATCCGTTTAAGACTCCGAATTTTCTCAATAAAGATGCTGTATTATTGCCTATTCCCCATATTTCATCGACCTTCGTATTTTTTAATTCTTTAAAAATTTTCCTTGAACCAATAATATAAAGACCGCCTGTATTTTTAGCCTTATCACTTGCAAGTTTCGCTAAAGTCTTACTTGGGGCAAGACCTATTGATACAGGGATATCAACTTCTTCCATTATTTTTGATTTAATCATTCGTGCAATATCTGCATAATTTTTCTTATAAAGTCGTCTTACCCCTGTTAAATCAACAAAAGCTTCATCTATGGAATAAACTTCAACATCAGGACTAAAATTTTTTAATATATTCATTATTTTTTTTGAATAATTTTCATACAATTCATGATTCCCTGATAAATAAGTACAATCTTTAAATTCACGTTTCGCCATAAAATAGGGCATACCCATTGTAATCCCCATTTTTTTAGCTTCTCTTGAGCGAGCAACAACACATCCGTCATTATTACTCAAAACACAAACAGGTTTATTTTTTAACTCAGGATTTTCTGCCTGTTCTACAGAGACAAAAAATGAATCACAATCTACAAGCGCTATAATTCTACGATTGGTCATACTAATATTTTAAATCTTTGCCATAAATAGTCAAATTGTTTTTTTTTGATATAATATTCATAAATGAGGGATTAAATTATGAAAGACATGTTAGATAAAATTGTACAAATAGAAAAAAAATACATTGAATTGGGGCAAACTCTTTCAGATCCCGCAGTAATACAAGATTATAATAAGTTTAGAGATTTATCTAAACAAAGAAAATCTATGGAAGAAACCGTAGAAGTATATTACAAATGGAAAGAAGCAAATGATGCTATTGCAGATGCTAAAGAACTTATAAAAAGCGAATCAGACCAAGAAATGAAAGACTTTTTAAAGGCAGAAATGGAAGAAAATGAAAATGTAATAGCACAATGCGAAGAAAGAATGAGAATATTACTTCTTCCTCGAGATCCTATGGATGATAAAGATATTATGCTTGAAATAAGAGGAAGTGCAGGTGGTGACGAAGCAAATATTTTTGCAGGCGACTTAATGAGAATGTATATGAGATATGCAGACAAGCAAGGCTGGCAAACTCAAATTCTTTCAATGACAGAATCGGAGGCAGGCGGGGTTTCGGAAGTTATTATTTCCGTAAAAGGAGATTCTATATATTCAAAACTAAAATACGAATCAGGAGTACACAGAGTTCAAAGAGTACCACAAACAGAATCTCAAGGCCGTGTTCATACTTCAACAGCAACAGTAGCGGTAATGCCAGAAGTTGATGATGTTGAAATAGAAATAAGACCTGAAGATATTGAAATGTCAACAGCACGTTCAGGTGGTGCAGGCGGTCAAAACGTAAACAAAGTTGAAACTGCCGCAAGATTATTCCACAAACCGACAGGTATTATGATTTTCTGTACGGAAGAACGCTCTCAACTTCAAAATAAAGAAAGAGCAATGCAAATTTTGAAAGCAAAATTGTACGACTTAGAAGTTCAAAAACAAACAAAAGAAATTACTGACTTAAGACGTTCTCAAGTAGGTACAGGTGATCGTTCAGAACGTATCAGAACTTATAACTTTCCTCAAGGCAGATTAACTGACCATAGAATTGGACAAAACTTAAACGTTTGGACTGTTATTGATGGAGATTTAGACGAATTAATTAATCTTTTAATTGAGTACGACCAAAAATTAAAACTTGAAAAATTAGCAGAAGTCTAAAATTATAATCTTTCCGACAATTTTTCGTAAGAACCGACTAAGCGGAAATAACTTGTCTTTGATTTTAATTCTTCTATTGCTTTAAAAATTATTTCATCTGAAATATGTCCATCAAAATCAACTAAAAATGTGTACTCACCAAATTTTATTTTTGACGGTCTTGAATCAATATATGAAAGATTTATGTTGTAATTTTGAAAAACTTTTAATGCTTCTAAAAGCATACCCGGTTTATTTTCGGTAGAAAAAGCAAGAGACGTTTTATCATTACCTGTACAAGAAGTTTTATATTTACCGATTAAGATAAATCTTGTTTGATTTGTAGGATCATCATTTATATTTCTTTCCAAAATATTTAAGTTATATAATTCTGCTGTCTTTGAGCTGCCTATTGCAGCGTAAGTTTTATCATATTTATCTAATAAAACAGCTGCTTTTGCTGTGCTTGTTGCTTTCACTATATCAATATTTTCAGGTAATTTATCATGAATAAATTCCAAACACTGAGCAATAGCTTGAGGATGCGAAATAAGACCGGTAAGAGTTTTTATATCATCCGATTTTGATAACAAACAATGTCTTATCGGCATAATGTATTCTGCAAGATACTGTAAGTCTGTATTATTTGTTTTTATCAAGCAATCAATAGCTTCTCTTACAGCTCCTTCAATAGAGTTTTCAACAGGAATTACGCCCAGTACATTTTCATTTTTATCAACATATTCAATAACTTGAGTAATAGTTTTAAATGGAGTTTCTACAACATTTAGTCCGTAATTTTTGCAGAAAAAATCTTTCGCCATTTCGGAATAAGAACCACCTGGGCCCAAAAAAACAACTTCTTTAATTGAATTTAAAAATTCCATTGTAACCTCTAAACATTTCGATTATAATTTTACTAAAAGGTGGGAGACATGGCAAATATCAAATTTGGAACAGACGGATGG
Source organism: uncultured bacterium (assembly GCA_902783785.1). GTDB lineage: Bacteria > Cyanobacteriota > Vampirovibrionia > Gastranaerophilales > Gastranaerophilaceae > UBA791. Next base: position 3,478 of record CACZSH010000030.1, read on the forward strand.
CGTGCCGTTGTAGGAAAAGATTTTACTGAAGAAAACGTACTTATTGCAACAAGAGCAATAGCAAAATATATTGATGAAACATTTGGGTTGGATAAAAAAATACTAATCGGGTATGACCCAAGAAACATGGCAAAAGAATTTGGTACATTATGTGCGGAAGAACTTGCTAAAAAGGGATTTAATGTCTTATTAAGCGATAAAATAATTCCAACACCGGTTTTAGCATACAACGCAAAATATTATAATGCCTGTGCAATTATGTTTACGGCTTCACATAATCCTCCTGAATATTTAGGTTTAAAATTTATACCTGATTATGCAGGTCCGGCTACTGACGATATAACAAAAAAAATCACTTCATATTTAGGCGAAGATATTGAAAATAATAATAACGGTAAAGTTGAAACTGTTGATTTTAGTGAAAATTACTTTAACCACATTAAAAAAGTTATTGATTTTGAGAAAATAAAAACTTTAGATAAAAACATCATTTTTGACGGATTACACTCAGCAACAATCGGTTATTTTGACAAAATATTGGACGAATACGGTATCAAACATGATAGTTTGAATATGAATCATGATATAAATTTTGGTGGAAAAATGCCTGAACCAAAGCCTCCATATATCAATGACTTGATAGAAAAAGTAAAAGAAACATCAAATTCAATAGGTTTTGCAAATGATGGCGACGGTGACAGATTTGGAGTTATTGATGAAACAGGTAAATGGGTTTTACCTGATGAAATAATTTCAATGTTATTAATGCACTTAAAAAACAACAAACACCAAGATGGAGTTCTTGTAAAGACAGTAGGCTCAAGTAATTTGCTAAATAAAATTGCACAATTAAATGATGTAAAAGTTGTTGAAACTGCAGTTGGATTTAAACATGTAGGTTCTGCTATGAGAGAATTTAAAACTCTTATTGGGGGAGAAGATTCAGGCGGATTAAGCACTGGTTTTCATATTCCTGAAAAAGACGGTATTTTAGCTAATCTTCTAATCCTTGAAATGCTTGCTTATGAAAATAAATCTCTATCTCAAATGCTTGAAGAATTATACAACCTTGCAGGCAAAAAATATGTTAAAGACAGAATAGATTTAAAACTTGAAAATGATAATATTACAAAGAAAATTTTAGAAACATTCAAAAATACAGAACAAGTAGAAGATTTAACAGTAAAATCAAAAAATAAAAAAGACGGCGTTAAACTTGTATTTACTGATGAAAGCTGGATTTTAGTTCGTCCAAGCGGAACAGAACCTCTGCTAAGAATTTATATTGAAGCTGAAAGTAAAGAACAAATTTCTGATATGAAAGTAAAAATTGAAAAGTTTTACAATAAAGTACTTTTAGGCTAAAATTAAATAAGAAAATAAAAATAGAAAGAAGGATATAAAATGAAAGTTTCAATAAATTGGTTAAATGAATTTGTAGATATTTCAGATATAGATGTAAAACAAATTGCTCACGAATTAACAATGAGCGGACTTGAAGTGGAAGCAGTTGAAGAAATAAAACCTGCTTTTACAAATATAATCACAGCAAAAATAGAAAAAATCAACCAACATCCAAATGCCGATAAATTGCATCTTGTTGATGTAAATATCGGAAGTGAAGTTAAAACCGTTGTTTGCGGGGCTCAAAATATAAAAGAAGGACAAATTATTCCTTACGCTTCAGTTGGTTCACAAGTTCTTGATCGCAAAACAGGTGAAACTTTCACGTTAACCCCTGCAACTATTAGAGGTGTTGAATCTCAAGGTATGTTATGTTCTTCTGATGAATTAGGATTATCAGACAGAAACTATCAGGAAGAAGATGGTATATTAATTTTAAATAGATTATTTGATGATATAAAATTAGGTGAAAAATTAGAAAATATTTTACATCTTGAAAATGATACAGTACTTGACGTTGCACCGACAGCAAATAGAGGTGATGAAATGTCTGTTCTTGGAGTAGCACGAGAAATAAGTACATTATTTAATAGACCTTTAAAATTTTCTCCTCTTCAACCAACCCAAGATTTATCAACAAATAAATTTGAAGTAGAAATAAAAGATGAAGATGTTTGTAAATATTATTCTGTAGGTATTTTAAAAGATATAAAAATAAAACCTTCTCCTGATTGGATGCAAAATAGATTGATTTCTTCAGGAATAAGAGCAATCAATAATGTAGTTGATATTACAAACTACGTACTTTTAGAATATGGTACACCACTTCACGCTTTTGACTACGATAAGTTAAACGGTTATTTATGTGTAAGAAGAGCAAACGAGGGTGAAAAACTTGTAACTCTTGATGAAGTAGAAAGAACCTTAACTAAAGATAGCGTTTTAATTTCAACAAAAGAAGAAGGAGTTTGTCTTGCAGGCGTATTTGGCGGCGCAAATTCAGAAATAGATAATAATACAAAAAATATTGCACTTGAAGCAGCATATTTTACTCCTGCATCAAACAGAAGAAGTGCAAGAAGCGTAGGATACCGCTCAGAAGCTTCTGCAAGATTTGAAAGAGGTGTTGACATAGAAGCTGTTAAACCTGCACTAATGAGAGCAATGCAATTACTTGTAGAACTTGCAGATGCTAAAATCGAAGGTATGGTAGAAACAGGTGTTAATAAACTTGATACTCAATATTTAACTTTGAGATTTAACGAAGTTAAAAGAATGTTAGGCTGCGAAATCGGAGCAGAAAGATGTATCGAGATTGCTGAAAATTTAGGTTTTAAACTTTGTGGAAAAAATGAAATTGCAGCCAAATTTGAAGTTCCTTCTCATAGAAGAGGTGATGTAGAAAGAGAAATTGATTTAATCGAAGAAATTGCAAGAATTAACGGATATGACAAAATTATGCCTACAGTTAATATTGGCTCAGGTTCTGCAGAATATTCTTTTGAAGAAAAAATTCTTAAGAAAATTCATAATATAATGCTTTCTTCAGGTTTAAATGAGCTTGTAACAACTTCTTTAATCGGAAAACCGTTATTAGATCAATATGGAATAAAATATGATGATGAAAAAGCAGTAAAAGTTGCAAATGTCCAAAGTGAAGACTATTCAATGCTTCGACAAACACTTTCTGCAAATATTTTAAACATTTTGAAAGGTAATTATGACCAAGGAATTAAAAATTTCTGGGGTTATGAAGTAGGCAGAGTATATTTTAAAACAGAAGAAGCTTCAGAAAAAAATACAGGTGTTACTGAAACAAAAAAACTTGCAGGAGTAATAACAGGTAATGTTCAAAATTCTAAATGGCAAACGGTAGAAGAAACTGATTTTTATACCGTTAAAGGAATTTTTGAAAAATTATTTGAAGAGTTAAATTTACAAAATAGAGTTCAATATAATTTAACCAGTGATGAAGATATAATGCACCCATATAGAACCGCAAAAGTAAGTTTATTATCTAAAAAACCTATTGAAATAGGTTATTTTGGTGAAGTTCATCCAAATTTATTAAATAAAATGAAAATTAATCAAAAAGCATATATTTTTGAGCTAAATTTAGATGAAATTTTAAAAGCTGTTCAGCAAACTGTTACTAAGTACAAACAATTACCGCAATTTCCGGAAGTTCAAAGAGATATTGCATTTGTAATAGAAAATGATGTAAAATACAGTGATATTCAAAAAGTTATCAAAAAAGCAATACAAAATGAATTGTTTGTAAAAAGTGAAATTTTTGATATATATATGGGAGAACATATTAAAGAAGGATTTAAAAGCGTAGCTTTCAGAATTTATATGCAAGATAAAAAAGCAACCTTAAATGATGAAACTATAGATGCTCAAATAAATTCTGTTAAAAATCAATTACAAAAAGAATATTCAAATATAAGTTTTAGGGAGTAAATTAAATGAAAAAATATTTATTATTATTTTTAACATTTATATTGATAAATATACCGTCATTTGCAGATGTAATTCCATATTACGTATCTAATGTAAGTACGGAAGCCAGAGGCTTATATCAATCTTCAAAAGATTTAAAAATATATTCTCAGCCAAATGAACAATCTGAAATTGTTTTACAATGTAATTGGGATTATAAAAATTTTAACTGTCCAAATACATCAATGAGCAATTTATTTACAGTGTTTGTTCAAGCAAAAGAACTTGCATTTTTGACAGCAATTGACGATATTGGAGAATGGGTAGAGGTAATTTATGACAGAAATGCAAACAAGACAGGATGGATAAAAAAAGATGAACATGACCCATATAGATTACTTAATTTAAGAACATTTTATAATTTATATGGCAGAAAATACGGAATATATTTGTTAAAAGATATTCCAACTGAGGTAAAAAATTTAAAAACATCTACATCTGTAGACGCACAAAATTGCGGACAAATAGAACGTCCTCTAAAAATTCAACTTCAAGCTGTAAAAGGAAATTGGTTATTGGTAAAAGTTTTTGAAAAAGATAAAACTTCAAAAACTGGATATCTACAATGGAGAAATACAAATGGAGAAATATATGCGTTTCCTGCAATAAAATAAAGGTCTAAAATGAAAATATATGAATTTATTGAAACAGAAACAAATATAGAAAAATTAAGAACAGAAGTTAAAAAGATTCTTGATGTTTATAATAAAAAAAACACAACAAATTGAACAAGAATTTAAAAATATAAAACATATTTTAAATAATACAGGACACAAAGGCTTTTTATTTAATGTAAAAAATGCAATAGAAAAAGCAAGAGGCAAATACATATTCTTGATGAATAATGACATGATAGCATTAAGCAATTATCTTTCTGAATTATTAAATGTCATAGAAAATGATAATACAATAGGTATTGCTGGGTCTAAAACATTAAAAATAGATAATACAATTCAAGAATGCGGCGTAAACTTATACAATAATGCTCCTATAGAATTTCTTGGAATAAATCAAAATGCAAACTATCAAGATGAAAAAACATATATTGATTGTGATTATTGTTCAGGTTGTGCAATTATATTTAAAAAAGAAATATGGGATAAAACAGGGGGCTTTGATACAAATTATGAGCCTGCATATTATGAAGATTCTGACTTTGCATTCAATTTAAAATATAACTATAATTTAAAATCTGTATGTGTTCCAAAATCTAAATTATATCATTTTAAAGGTCAAACTTATCAAAACCATAATAGTGATAAAAATAGGCTTTATTTTTTAAGTAAATGGGGAAACTATTTAGCCACAAAAAATTAGTATCCAACGCTTAATCCGGCACAAAGATTAATAGACTGCCCAGTAATACCTCTGGCATCATCAGATATTAAATATTTGATTAATCTTGCAATTTCTGTCGGATCTACAAATCTTTTTTGAGGAATTATATCAAGTATTTCATCTTTTGAAAATTCAGAATCATTAATCGACTTATTTCCTAACTCAGTATCCACCCAACCGGGATTTATTGTATTAACAGTAATATTGTATTCTGCAAGTTCTAAGGCAAGAGCCTTTGAAAACCCAATTAAAGCTGATTTCGATGCCGAATAAACACTTGCATTAGCTTCACCCATAACACCCGAAATAGAACCAATATTTATAATTCTTCCCCAACTATTATTTTTCATTCTATTTAAGACATACTTTGAAAGTTTAATTGGAGCTACAACATTTGTTTTAATTATATCATTTATAGACTCTTCTTCTTCTTTATCAAGTTCTGAATAGCTATAAATACCGGCATTATTTATTAAAACATTTATTTCATTTTCAACTATAAAATCTTTTGCCAATTCTGCATGACTGGATAAATCACAACTTAAAACATCTTTCGCTCCAAGAATTTTTAAATTATTCAGCAATTCTCTATTTTTTGCAATAACAAATACATCACCAACAGAAAGCATTTCCTCAAAAATTTTTTTACCGATACCTCTTGTCGCACCTGTTATTAAAATTTTTTTAGTCATTATTTTTTTCTTTCAAATTATCAATTAAAACATGAGAAACAATACTATCAACCAAATAAGATTGTTCATCATAAGAAAGCGTCTTAATGAACTGAACAATAGTAAAAAGTTCAATATTTTCATCGTACCAACGATTATACGGATGTGCCCAAGGTTCGCTTAACTTGCTTATGGCTTCATCAAGATTAAAATTAAATTCATTAATCAAAATTTGCAAAAGATGGTTAGAAAAAATGTCTTGCACATCTCTTTCCTGATCTTCTAAATATGCAATAAGCTCACTTAACTTAGGATTTTTATCATACCAACGTTCATGTTTTACCATAATCAGATTATTTTATAATTCCAAACCCGATTAAAAACGTACAAATCAAAAATATTGCACTTACATAATAAGTAAGTTTATTTAAACCTTTTTCTGCACTCTTTTGAGATGTAAACATTTGAGATGCACCACCAATAGCAGCAATTCCATCACCTTTTGGTGAATGAAGTAATATTAATACTATTAATAATAAGGCTGAAATAATTTGTAAAATCCAAACACAAGTTAACATACTTTCTCCTTGTTACTCATAATAAAATGACCACGTAATGAATCTAAATTAATCTTATCAAAAGTGTAAAGTCTTGCAGGACGTTTTGAAGTGAACTTAGAAAACTCATTAAGCTCTATCAAACCTTCTGCACAAAGAACTTTTTTTCTAAAATTACGCTTATCTAATTGTTTACCCATAATTAATTCATAAGCTTTCTGCATTTCAGTTAATGTAAATTTTTCATTTAACAATTGATAAGCAACAGGGCAAACTTCTAATCTTTCTCTCGTACCTTTTTTTGAATATTCAATAATCTGCTTATGGTCAAAAGCAAGAGGCGGCAAATCATTAACATTATGCCATGCGACATCAGGATCAGAAAATACTTGAACATCATTAGCTCTAACAAGCGCAAAATATGCACAAGTAATAACACGAGATGTAGGGTGTCGTAAAGGATCACCAAAAGTATAAAGTTGTTCTAAAAAGACATTATCTACACCAGTCTTTTCCTTTAAAACACGTTCTGCGGCTTGATCCAAATTTTCACTCATTCTAACATAACCACCAGGAATTGCCCATTTATCTTTAAAAGGTTCATTATGACGTTTGATAAGCAATACTTTTAATTCATCATCAAACATCGTTAAAATTACTGTATCGACTGTTATTTCGTGAGTTCTTGTTTCGTTAAACATTCCTACCTTCTAATACTCTTCACTATTCTAAAAAATCATTTCAAGAAAATTAAATTTGTAAAACCCCATTCAAATTGCTATCTTTCGACTCTGTATTACTAACTTTTTGAATTCTTACAACAGGAACAACAGACGCTATAGGTTTGTTAGTTGAAGGAACAGTTTTTACAATTGGTTTTGATTTAGCAACAGGAGTCACGTCAAATGTAAATTTAGGAGGTGTCTTTTTACGTACACTTCTAATTACAGTATCAGGATTATTCTTCATATGAGAATATTCTTCCATGATAGTTTTAACATATTTTCTTGTTTCACCATATGGAGGAATTGTCTTATTACATCTGTTAACAATACCAGGACCAGCATTATAAGCAGCCAATGCAAGTTCTGTTGAACCATACATTTTATACATCATCTTATAATACATTAAACCACCCTTAATATTGTCACTTAAGTAATAAGGATTCACTCCAAGCTTTTTAGCTGTTGACGGCATTAATTGAAACACCCCTACAGCACCACGTTTACTTGTTGAGTCGTGTCTAAACCCTGATTCCGTTTTTGCAATACTCAACGCTAAAGCAGGATCAATACCTAATTCAATAGCTGATTTAACTATTATCGCTTTAACATCTTCTACATTATTTGCATTTGCTTTCAAACTAGGGGATAAAAACATCACTAATATCATAGTGAATAATGCGAATTTTCTTATCATTGGATTCCCTTCAATTTAATTTTAAATCTTAAAAGATTCTAGATAAGTTTAGTGTATTATAAACAATTTTAAAAATCAAGTCCGACGGCTTTACAATGTTAACCTTGCCCAGTCGAATAAGTTCATGGTATAATAATATCAAGGAGTTTAAGAATGTTACAAAATTCTTCAAAAGCTTTTTCATTAGCTGAAGCAGTAATAACATTAATTTTTTTAAGTATAATTGCTGCGCAATTAATTCCTGCAGTAAGTACAACACGTCCAAGCACCGAAAAATTGTTATTTAAAAAAGCTTATTCTACTGTAGAAAATACAATAAGTAACATTTTAAACGATGATAATCTTTATCCGGTTACATATATGAGCAAAACCTGTAACGGAATAACTCAGGACTGCCAAAGCGGATTTTTAGTTGAAGATACAGGAAACACAGATGATCCAAACAAAAAAGGAACATATTATGCTTATAAAGCTCTAATTGATTCTTCAAAATGTACAAATGGTGATAAACTTGTACGATTATTTTGTGCTTCATTAAATACTACTCAAGCTAATTGCAGTGCTCATTCTTGCTCCTTTACAACAACAGACGGAATGCTATGGACTGTTACACAAGATTCCAATGCTACCCACTATACACCAACGTGCTGTCACTTATTATCCGGAGTAAGTCCTATGCTTACAATAATGGTTGATGTCAATGGTTCAGCAGAACCAAATACTAATACCGGAGTTAATATTCCAGATCAGTACCATATGAATGTATATTATAACGGTAAAGTGGAAGTAAATAAAACTCTTTCAGAAAAGGGTATAACATTCTTAAAAAATCCGACTAACAACAAGCGCCGTTCAGATTTAGAAGATAGCCGTTTTGGAAAGGATTAATTGATATAGTGGTTTTAAAAAAAAGAAGTAAATTTAATTTTAAAAGAGGCTTCACCCTTGCGGAAGTAATGCTAACAATGGTCTTAATGTGCGTAGTAGCAACCATAGTCGTACCGGTAGTTGTAGCTAGCAGACCAAGCACAGAAAAAGTATTACTAAAAAAGGCTTACAATACAACAGAACAAGTTATATCTGAACTTGCAGGAAACGAAAGATTTTATCCATCAGATGTAACATTAAAAGATATTAATAACACTCAATTTAAAAATAATGTATCACCAAGCGGATTTTTAAACAATTCTTATCCGCCAAATGATGCCAATTTAGAATACACAATACAAGAATCTTTTGTAGGAGCAAATGATTCAGCTACTGGTTGTAATTGTTACGATTTAAACCAAAATAAACTTTCTGTTTTATTTTGTTGTTCTCTAAAAACAGTAAATAAAAAAGGCGGCACATTATGCAAAACAGCATCAAATAAAACAACCTGTGACTTCGAAACAACTGATGGTATCGCATGGCATACAGAAGATATAACACCGACAGCAACAGATCTTACTAAACCTGTATTCACGATAACTGTTGATGTAGATAATAGATGGGGTGGCAGACATCTTGCAATTACGTCATCAGGTTATAAAAAAACCCGATTTATATTTGAAGTTTACTATGATGGAAAAATAAAAGTAGATAATGATGCAAAAAATGTTCTTGCAGATGCACTGAGCAATAAAAGATTAAATTACTAAGGAGATTTTGTGAAACAAGATATAAATATACAAAATGCATTTACATTAGCAGAAGCAACTTTGACACTATTTTTATTGAGTGTAATAGTTGCCGTGATGATTCCTGCAGCCACAAATGTTTCTCCTGATCAATTTAAAACTGGACTTAGAAATGCTTATAATATGACCTCAAGCACAATAACAACTTTAATAAACAATGAAAGTTTATATCCATCAAAAGAACTTATAAGTGATGAAATTTTAATACCAAAAGGTTTTTTGTATGACACAACAGGAACGAAACATACCTTCGATTCAAACAACAATATAACAACTTATTCAGAAACCAATGATATTGCTTGGGAATATGAAGCTCTTACGAGAAATTGCTTATGCTCAAATGGAACAAAACTAGTTCGAGCTTTTTGTTGTTCAATGAACGTAACTGCAGCAAATTGTTCTACAAGTTCTTGTTCTTTTACAACAAATAACGGAATGTACTGGACAGTTACACAAAATGCAAGTATTACAACAAATAATAGAGATACGACCCCAATATTGTATGCTGAAGTTGATTTAAACGGAACAGGAAAACCAAATAGTAAAACAGCAACTTCTCCCGATCAATATAAGTTTAATATTTTTTACAATGGAAGAATTGAGATTTCGCAAGCTTCTAATGATGCATACTATCAAAGTTCGCTAAAAGCTAAAGAATATTTGGAAAATCCGACTAAAAACAAAAAGAAAAATTAACATACATAAACATGTTTTATTTACATTTTTTGTGATAATATTATAAAGCAATAGTGTTTATTAATAAAATTTAAAGAAGGGAAAGAAATTTATGGAAACTAAAAACTTAGCAAAAGTTGGTGTATTCGGTGGTTCAGGCTTATACAAATTTTTAGATGATGTACAAGAAGTTCGTATAGAAACACCTTACGGTATGCCAAGCGATAGCTTAATGATAGGAACAATAGGTAATACAAAAGTAGCATTTATGCCTCGTCACGGAAGAAACCATACTATCCTTCCTCATTTGATAAATTACAGAGCAAATGTTTGGGCAATGAAATATGCAGGTTGTGAAAGAGTAATTTCACCATGTGCTTGCGGTAGTTTGCAAAAACATATTAATCCTGGTGATTTTGTAATTTGCGACCAATTTGTTGATTGGACTGACGGAAGAAAATCAACATTCTACGAAGGCCCTGTTGTTCACCATCCGTCTCCTACAGATTTGTATTGTCCAGAATTAAGAGAATTAGCAATAAAAGTTGCAAAAGATATGGGCATAAATGTTCATGAAACAGGAACTATGACAGTTATAAACGGGCCAAGATTTTCTACAAAAGCTGAATCTAAATTCTTTACAGCACAAGGTTGGGATGTAATCGGTATGACAGCATTCCCTGAAAATTATTTGGTTAGAGAATTAGATATGTGTCCATTAAATATTTCTTTAATAACAGACCACGACTGCGGTTTAGTTGGAGATGTACCTCCAGTTTCTCACCATGAAGTTTGCAGGGTATTTGAACAAAATTTGGATAGAGTTAAAAAATTATTATTCACAGTAATTGAAAATATTCCTGAAGAAAGAAATTGTGCTTGTAAAAATACAAGTAAAGATTCTCAAATGTAATTATTATTTATTTAAAAAAGATGGAGTATTTGCACTCCATCTTTTTTATTGTATAGAGGTATTATGCTAAAAAATGCAATTTATAATTTATTTTATTTTTACGAATTACTAATCATTGTAAGAATATTTATGACCTGGATTCCAAATATTAATTGGGAAGCACAACCGACAAAAACTGTAAAATTAATAACAGATGTTTATCTTGACATATTTAGAAGATTTATACCACCAATAGGAGGTTTAGATTTTTCACCAATAATAGCTCTTATTGTTTTACAAATATTACAAACAGTAATTGTTGGCATTTTATAAATTAAACATATAAGTTCATCCTTTTAAAGCTTATAATATGCTTTATATTGCTGAATATTCTTATCATTATTAGCATCAGGATTAGCTTGTAAAAAGGCTTGTAGTTTTTCTTTACCTTCCGGTTTCTTCAAATATGCACACAAATAAAGATAATTTATTAGATATTCTTTTTTATTTGGATATTTATTTATTAAAGATGAATATTGAACAAAGGCGTCATCATATTTTTTAGCTGATAATGTTGATAATGCTTTCATATATTCATAATTTTCTATTTCTACCGGTTCAGCAGTTCTTTCTATAGCATAACCAAAGAATTCTGCAGCAGTTGTATATTTTCCAGAAGAAAAATAACAAGTTCCCATAGAAGCGTATATATTAGAATCAGAAGGATCAATTTGCAGAGCCTTTTTGTACGCTTCTAAAGCTTCAGGTAGCATTTTTAAATCATAATAAACATTACCTAAATTAATCCAACCTGCAGTTTTATTTGGAACTTCTCTTGTATATCTTATAGCTTCTTTAAGTTTTTCAGTACCAGCACTGGCTGTATGCTGATTAATTAAATTATCATCATTAGAATACATTATTTTTATAGTAGCAATATCTCTTGCTGTAAAAGATGAAACTCTATTTGATAGTGTTTGAGCAAACATAACGTCATCACGATTTTGACTATGACCATTAATACCAAGAGCGTGACCTATTTCATGCAATGCTGTATTATAAACGGATGTAGAAGAAAGATTAACTCCATTTTTTTGAGTCAACAGCTGAATAGTAGATGATTGAATATATTTTCCTGAATTAAAATTATTTGTTAAACCTGAAATAAATTGATCAGAATTTGTATTCTCTATTTGTGACGGAAATGTAACTTTCACTTGAGCATTATTAGGATTATCGACAAATGAAAAATTAATAATACCATTAAAGGAAGTATTGTAAGCATTAAAAGCCGATTCAACCACACGTTTATATGGATTTTCAGATATATAGACACTAATAGGCATACTTTGCCAAATCGAATAACTGCCAGAAGCATTTACTGCATTAGAAATATAATTATCTGATAAATCACTATCTGATATATTAACAGGACTAGCTGCAGGAGCAACACCATTCAACAAATTTTCTTCAGTCTGTTGAACATCCTGCGGAGATTGAGTCGATAAACGATTTAAAACTTTTGAATTAAATATAAAAACGGCAACAACTAACACAAAGGAAAAAATTATTGCCGTTATATATCTGGTATCAATATTTTTATTCATAAGAATTACTACATTTCAACATATTCTCTTAAACGTTTACTACGATTTGGATGTCTTAATTTTCTTAAAGCTTTAGCTTCAATTTGACGGATACGCTCACGAGTAACACCAAATAATTGACCAACTTCTTCTAAAGTTCTTTGTCGTCCGTCATCCATACCAAAACGTAATCTTAAAACATCACGTTCTCTTGGAGAAAGTGTACATAACACTTCTGCCAAGTCTTCTCTTAAAAGTTCTGATGCAACTGTTTTAATAGGAGCATCAGCTTCCTTATCTTCAATAAAGTCACCCAATCTTGAATCTTCTTCTTGACCTATTGGAGTTTCAAGAGATAAAGGTTCTTGAGCTATTTTAATAATTTCTCTCAATTTTGGAATAGAAACACCCATTTCAACAGCAAGTTCTTCTTCTGTTGGTTTTCTTGAAAGTTCTTGAGCTAACTTTCTGGTAACTTTCTTAAGTTTATTAATAGTTTCAACCATATGAACAGGAATACGAATAGTTCTCGCCTGATCAGCAATTGCTCTTGTTATAGCTTGTCTAATCCACCATGTTGCATAAGTTGAAAATTTAAAACCTCTTTCATGATCAAATTTTTCAGCAGCTCTAATCAATCCAAGATTTCCTTCTTGAATTAAATCTAAGAACAACATTCCTCTGCCAACATATTTTTTAGCAATACTTACAACCAAACGTAAATTTGCTTGAACTAATTTTCTTTTAGCAATTGCGCCCGGAGTACCGCCTTTGATAATTGTACGAGCAAGCTCTATTTCTTCATTTGCAGATAATAACTTAATACGTCCAATTTCACGTAAATACAATCTAACAGGGTCATCAACAGTAACACCTTTTGGTAGTTCTAAATCATCTTCAGAAGGTTCTTCATTAGAATCCATAATATAAATATCATCATAATTTGTTTTAGATTCTAATTTTGTAGAAACAATGTCTTCAATATTATCTGTACTAATATCAACATTCATGTACGAATCAGCACCTTCTTCGTCCATTTTGTCTTCATCAAGATCTAAAATATCTAAATTATCATCTTCCTCCATAACATTTGTTATTGATGAATTTGATTGTCTTTTTCTAGTCATTATTATCTCCAGTTCTTAGTTGTTTTTCAATCTTATTTTTTAGATGTATTTGAAGCTTCATCGATTCAATTTCATCATCATTCGCAGCTTTATATTGTTGCCTTAATTCAAGTTGTTCTTTTTCTCTTTTTACAAACTCAAGTTTACTAATATTTTCTTTAATTATTCCTTCGAAATTTTCAACTGATAAATTGTTAAAAGCTTCCGAAAGCATTGCCAAATCTGAAATTATTCTTTGTAAATCTTCATCTGAACTAAAAGCTTCAAATAAACTTTCAGTCAATTCTCTTACATTATTTACACTATATATTAATTTGTCAATTGTATTTTTTACAATTATTAACTTTTCGTTTGTAAATGTAACATCTTTTACTTTTTCTGAAAGTTGCTCAAAAGTAAATGGGTTACTATTTATTAAATACAAAGAAAGTATATTTTTTTGCGCTTTTTCTGATATATTTTCTGATTTTGTTACAATTCTCTTAACATTAATTTCTTCACCAAAATTTTGATTAAGTGTCTTTTGTACCTCTTTATTTAAAGCTTCCTCATTTATGCTTAAAGATGTTGCTACGAGTTTTATATATTCTGTTCTAACAACATCATTTTGAATATCTTGTAAAACCGGTATAATTTCTTTTACTAATTTTGATTTTTGCTGAGGAGTTTTTGCATCAGATTTATGTTTCAATAACTGATTTAGTTGAAAATCAATCAATAGCGGTGCGTTATCTATAAATTGTTGAAATTTTTCAGCACCTTCTTCTCTTATGTATTCATCAGGATCTTTTCCTTTTGGAGGAGATATAACACGGATTTCACAAGAATATTTATCATCATCTACCGCAAGGTGAGATTCATCAAATTGTTTTATTCTGCCCAAACCTGAAAATGCATCTTTTAACAATTCTGCACCCCTATTTGTTGCATTAATACCTGCTGTATCAGTATCAAAAGAAAGATAAATTCTTCTTGATTTTGTATATCTTGCCATTAATTTTATATGGTCTGCTGTTAACGATGTACCACAAGATGCAACACAATTTTCTATTCCATGTGCTTGTGCCGATATTACATCAAAATAACCTTCCATAATAATAACGGCATCTTTTTCTTTAATAGCTTCTTTTGCGGTATAAAGACCGTATAATATTTTACTTTTGTTATAAATAACAGTATCCGGTGAGTTTAAATATTTAGGGTTTTGACCATCTTCAACAGCTCTTGCACCAAATGCTACATAATTACCTTTTTCATCCTGAATAGGAATTATTACCCTATTTCTGAATCTGTCTACATACCCTCTATTACCTTTAATAACAAGTCCTGATGCCTCAAGAACATCATCAGAAAAATCTTTTTTCAACTTTTTATAAAGATAATCTGGTTCTTTTAACCCCAATCCCAAAGAATACTTTTCAATAACATTTTTATCTATATCACGACCAGTTAAATATTGAATAATTGGAGATTTTTCAGGTAAATCAAATAAAGATTGTTGGAAGATTGAAACAGCCTTTTTTGAAGCTTCCATTGCTCCATCTTTAATTTGAGCAAATTCACCAGATTTACCTTTAAATTTTGGTAATTCTATGCCGTATTTATCTGCCAAATATTTTATAGTTTCATTGAAATCCCAATTTCTGATTTTCATTAAAAATGAAATAGCATCGCCTCCGACACCGCAACCAAAACAATGAAAAATACCTCTTGAGGGTGTTACACAAAAAGAAGGAGTTTTTTCTCCATGAAAAGGACAACAGCCCCAATAGCTTTGACCTTTTTGCTTTAAAATAACATCTTCAGATATTATTTCAACTATATCTATTCTATCCTTAATCAGAGATATTGCTTCTTCGTATGTATATTCCATAATATTATTTTAGCACGACGGAAATTAAAGTCATAGTTAATCATACAGATGTCTTAAAAATAGCTTTTAAAATCGTAATATGGTCTATAATTATCATATTAGTTTCAAATAATAAACATGTTAAATTCTTGTTTATAATGAGTACGCCATATTTCTTTGACCGCAAAGAAATGTGGAATATACAATAAAATATTTTAAATTATTTTATATGTATAGTTATGATATAATTTGTTTATGGAAACAAATTATATAATTGATACGCATTGTCATATTGATATGATTGAAGAATTTTCTGTTGAAGAAATTCTTAAAAATGCAGAAGAAAATTTAGTAAAAAAAATAGTAATTCCTTCTGCAGACCGTTCAAGTTTTGAAAAAATTCTTGAGCTTACAAATAAATATGAGAACATTTATTGCATGCTAGGCGTTTTTCCCGAAGAAGCAAAAACATGGAATGATGATATTATTGACGAGATAAAAAAGCTTGTTTCTGAAAATAAAAAAATCGTAGGCATTGGTGAAATAGGTTTGGATTATTACTGGGATAAGACTTTCATTGATTTACAAAAAGATATATTTATTAAACAAATAAAGCTTGCAAATGAATTAAATTTACCAATAAATGTTCACGACAGAGAAGCTCACAAAGATACATTTGATATTATAAAAGAATATAACAAAACCTCAAAAGTGGTTTTACACTGCTTTTCAGGGAGTTTGGAATTTGCAAATGAATGTATAAAAGAAGGTTGGTACATTTCATTAGGTGGAGTTGTAACTTTCAAAAACGCAAAGAAAATGAAAGAAGTTGCAGAAAATATAGATGAAAACTATCTTCTTTTAGAAACAGATTCTCCATATTTAACACCTATCCCATACAGAGGAAAGACAAATCAACCTGCTTATACAAAATTTACTGCACAAGAAATTGCTAATTTAAGAGAAACAACTCTTGAACACATAATGGAAATAACGACACAAAATGCATATAAGGTATTTGGATTTGAAGAAAGAACGGCTTGATACATATTTGGTAAGTTTAGGTTATTTTGAAAATAAAAGTAAAGCGTCAGCAGCAATTCTTGCAGGGGATGTAATAATTAATGATGAAAAAATTACAAAAGCGGGTTTTCAAATAAACGTAGAAAAAGAGTATGAAATAAGAATAAAATCCATGCCTTATGTTTCAAGAGGCGGATTTAAACTGGAAAAAGCATTAAAAGTTTTTGACGTAAAACCAAAAGATAAAATTTGTCTTGATGCCGGAGCTTCAACAGGTGGTTTTACGGATTGTTTACTTCAAAATGGTGCTAAATTTGTATATTCTGCAGACGTCGGACACAATCAAATTGACTGGAAATTTAGAAATCACTCTCAAGTTAAAGTTATTGAAGGCTGTAATTTAAAAAATTGTGCTATTTCAGAAATATATGAAGAAAATGATGAAAAAGCAGAACTTCTCGTTTGTGATGTATCTTTTATTTCGCTTACAAAGGTTATTGAAAATTTTAAAAAATTAGTAAGAGATAATAATTACCAAATGATATGTCTTATAAAACCGCAATTTGAAGCAGGAAAAGAACTTGTAGAAAAGGGTGGCGTAGTGAGAAATCCTAAAGTTCATATTGACATCATTGAAAATATTGTTTCTCATGCCGGCAATTTAGACTTAAAAATTAATAACCTTACTTTTTCTCCAATAAAAGGGCCTCATGGAAACATTGAATACTTAATTTTGCTTTCAGACAAAGAAAATGAATTTATCACTAATGCAAAAAATATTGTAGAAGAAGCTTTTTCGGTACTAAACAATTAGATATTATTTTTCTAAATTAATGACCATATCTCTGTCAACAAGATTTTTACCGATAGCTTTTTCTAAATTTGCTTTTGCTGTGTTGTATTGATACAAAGTGTTATAATAAGATAATTGAGCTTTCTGATAAGCAACTTGCGCATCTGTCAATTCTGTCGGATTACCAACACCAACCTTATATCTGCCATATGATAATTCATAGTTTTCTTTTGCCTTTTTAACGTTTAAAAAGGCTACCGGAAGCTGGTTTTTCTTTTCATCAAGAGTATAATATGCCTGCTGAATTTCTAAATAAATAGAATTTCTGGTTTTTTCGGCTCTTGCTACCTCTCTGTCATAGTTTGCTCTGGCTTCGCTAATTTGATTTTTAATCAACATTCCGTTAATCGTAGGAAAATTTAAATATCCTCCAACATTATAGCCATATGTTGATGTAGGATTTTTACCACCTACTGCAAATTGACCTTCTACTGACAAATTTGGAAAATATGCCTTTTTTGAAAGTTGTAAATTTTGTCTTGCCGTTTCAATTTTAGTATCAAGAACTAACAAATCAGGACGAGAATCTTTAGCAACTTGTATTGCTTCATCAAGAGTTATATTAACAGGATAGTACTGCAATCTTTCTTTTATATTGTATCTGGTTTGGTAAGGTAAACCCATTGAATTATTTAATTTTGCAATTGCAATATCTATGGCATTGTTAGCTTGAATAAGCTCTAATTTCGCATTACTCAAATTAACTTCAGCTATTGTTACATCAACTTTCGGGTTAACTCCTATTTCATAAAAAGCTTTTGCCTGATTATAGAATAATTCAAACTTTTTAACAGTATCTTCTGCTACATCTCTTTTGTCATATGCATATAAAAGATTAAAATAGTCAGATTTAACATTCATAATAACTTCGTTTATAACGGAAGTTAAAGTAGTTTTATAAGTTTCTTTTTCAAGTTTTCTTATTGTAACTCTATTTTGTGTAACTCCAAAATCATATAACATTTCAGATAAAGAAACTTGACCTAAAACAAAATAGTTATAAGCTCTTCCACCTTGACTACCTAATAAATCAGCTAATTGAAGTTGCTTAATTCTAGTATAACCTGTTTGCCAAGTTAATTTAGGAAAAAAGTTAGACCAAGCCTGTTTTACTCTTGCATCAGAAGCTAAAATATCTTCCATAGCTTCCCTAATTCTCGGATTATTACCAAGTGCATATCTAATACACTCATTTAATGTAACATCAACATTTTTTTCTACAGAGCCTTCTACAACATACGTTTCATTATCCTTTATATAAGGTGCAACATTGGTAGCTTCAGGATATTCTTCTTTTTGAATAACATTACCGATATTTTTTATGTTTTCTTTATTGGTTTTATTCTTATCTTTTGCATAACAGAACGGAACGATTAACATAAATGATAAGGCTAATATAAGAAGTTTTTTACCCATGTTTAGCCCCTTTTCTTTTAACAATATAATTATGAGCAACATGTTTCATTCTTTGAATGCAAACAAAGAATCCGGGAACCAACATAGTACCTGCAAAAGCAACCGCAATCATTCCGCCGAATACAGTCATTCCAACAGAATGTCTGCTCACAGCTCCGGCTCCTGATGCTACAACAAGAGGAACAACACCTAAAATAAATGCAATGTTTGTCATCATAACTGCTCTAAATCTTAGTTTAGCAGCTTCCATAGCAGCAGCAACTTCGTCTCCGCCATTTTTTTCGTACGCTTCTTTTGCAAACTCTATAATCAAAATAGCTTGCTTTGTACTTAAACCTATCAACATAACAAGACCTATTTGAGAATATAAATCCAAAGAATATCCTGCAACATATTGCGCAAATAATGCACCCACCATAGAAACCGGTGCTATCAACATAACTGCAATCGGTAAAGTCCAACTTTCATAAAGAGCTACAAGGAATAAATATACGAAAGTTAAAGCAAGCAAAAGAATAAATCCTATTTGACCTGTTGATTCAGCTTCTTGTAAAGATGTTCCCGACCATTCAAACCCCATATCTTTTGATAAAACTTTATCAGAAACCCTAGCCATAGCTTTCATTGCTTGACCGGAAGAAACACTGCCTGCCCCTTGACCGTTTATTGTTACTGCATTATACATGTTAAATCTTGTTAAACTGTAAGGTCCGACTACCGATTCAAATTTTACCATTGATGATAAAGGAACCATCTGTCCGAAATTGTTTTTAACATATAAACGTTTTAAATCAGGTTCCGCAGTTCTGTAATCGGCATCACCTTGTACCATAACACGATAAACACGACCAAACTTATTAAAGTCATTAACATATGTTGTACCGTAAACAGCTGCCATTGTTCTATATATTTCAGCAATAGAAACATTTTGAGCCATTGCTTGTTGTTCATCAACTCTTACTAAAATTTGAGGTAAAGTTGCGGTATATGTTGTGAATACAGATGTTAAATCTTTATCAGAATTTGCTGCCATTATTAATTTCATAGCCTCAGTATACAATTCTTGAGGAGATCTATCGCCTTTATCAAGTAATTGATATTCAAAGCCTCCAAATGAACCTAATCCCGGTATCGGTGTAGGTTGAAAAGCAACAACCATAGCCGCCGGAAAATTTGCAAATTCTTTTCTTATATTATTAACAATAGCTTCAGCAGATTGTTTTCTGTTTCGTTTTGACCAAGGCTCTAATTGTGCAACAATAAATGCCGTATTTTCGCCTGCAAAACCTATGATATTTATGGTTTGACGAACACCATCCATAACTTTTATTCTATCTTCCACTATTCCAGCAATTTCTTTTGTTCTTATCGTAGAAGAACCGTCAGGTAATTGAACTTGAGCAAAAACAGCACCTTTATCCTCTTGCGGAATAAAACCAGTCGGAATTAATTTTGAAATAAAAATAACTATCAAAATAATAATTCCTAATGTTGTAAGAGTATGTTTAGGTGAATCTACAAAGAAGTGAACAGCTTTTAAATATTTATCTCTAACTTTATTAAACCAGTTATCAAAATTTTCAATAAATTTTAATTTATGTTCTTCTTCATTTGAATTTTTTAAAATCATTGCACATAAAGCCGGTGTTAAAGATAAAGCAACAACGGCTGATAGACCCATAGAACAAGCAATACAAACTGCAAATTGTCTAAACATCTGTCCGTTTATTCCGGGAATAAAACATACAGGAACAAAAACGGCCATAAGTACAAGCGTTGTTGCAATAATTGCACTTGTAACTTCAATCATAGTGATAAAAGTTGCCTGTTTTCTGTCTACACCCATTTGAATGTGTCGTTGAGCATTTTCCAATACAACAATAGCATCATCAACTACCAATCCTACTGCTAAAACCAAACCAAATAAAAGCAATAAGTTTATTGAAAATCCAAATAAGCCAACAAAAATAAATACGCCAATCAATGAAACCGGTATTGCACATAAAGGAATAAATGCAGCTCTTGCAGAACCTAAGAATAGATAAGTTACGGCAGCAACAAGCAAAACTGCCAATGCTATTGTATGTTCAACTTCTGTAATTGATTCTCTGATAAATTCAGTTTCATCATGTTCAATTTTGTATTCCATTCCCTTAGGAAAACTTTTACTCAATTCTTTAAGTCTTTTTGCGCATTTATTTGCCAAATCAATAGAATTTGCTTCAGGTAACTGCTTAATTATAATAACGGCAGCTTTTTTACCGCCAATGTATGAATCGCTTGCATAATTTTCAGCACCTAATTCAATTCTTGCAATGTCTTTTAACTTAACATTAGAGCCATCAACTTTTGAATAAACAACAATATCTTCAAATTCTTTTGCAGTAGTCAAACGACCTTTTGTTTTTAGTGTTATTTTTATATCTTTTTTATCGTTTAATGGTTCAGCGCCTAAATCCCCGACCGCAGCTTGAGTATTTTGAGATTGTATTGCATTAATAACTTCTGTTGCAGATATTTTATAATTCGCCATTTTTACGGGATCTAACCAGATTCTCATAGAATATGAAGCTGCACCATATACATTTACATCACTTGCACCCCTAATACGAGCAAGTTCGTCTTTAACGTATATTGATGCATAGTTTGCTAAATACAACGCATCAAAAGTATTATTTGGAGATGTCATTGCCACCATTAAAACACCCGGACCGCCACGTCTTTTGTTAACTGTTAAACCATAATTTCTGACATCACTCGGTAACCTTGGTGTTACAAGTTGTAATCTATTATTAACATTAATAACAGCCATATCAGGATTTGTACCAACTTTAAAATATATATCTAGCTCGTATGACCCATTTCTGGACGTTGAAGTCATATAAATCATATCTTCAACACCATTAAGTTGAGCTTCAATAGGTGCGGCAATAGTATCTCTTACTACATCCGCACTTGCACCTGTATAAGTTGCAGTTACAACAACTTGAGGTGGTGTAATTGAAGGATAATCTTCTAATGGTAAACCTAACATTGTAATAAGACCTGCAAGTACGATAGCTAATGATATAACTATCGCAAACTTTGGTCTTTTTATAAACGGATTTCCTCCGTTTTGTGATATTGGATTCATATTTTTATTATCTTCTGTCATATTTTACCTTGACTAACTTACGCCTTTTGCTTCTTCTTCGGATTCTTTCTTTTCTGAATCTTCAATTGATTTTTTATTAAGTTCTTCAATTTCTTTTTCAGATAAAATTCTTACCGGATTTCCCGGAATTACCGTTTGAATTCCTGTTACAACAACTCTATCTCCCTTTTTAAGTCCTGATTTTACAATCCAATCTTTTCCGTCTTGTCCAAAAGTTTCAATTTGTTGTACTTGAGGAATATTTTTTTCATCTAATTTATAAACAAATTTATATTGAGGATTTTCCATAACAGCAACTTGAGGAACAACCGGAACATTATCTTTAGTTCGTGAATATATATATACCGTAGCATAATTACCATTTATTAATAACCCTTTCGGATTTTTAAAAACAGCTCTCATCATAATCGTACCTGTAGAAGCATCAACATTGTTATCATGGAAATTTTGTTCTCCTGCGTATTCATACTTTGTACCATTAGAAAAATATAAATCTACTTGTCTGTTAACATCTGATGATTTATCAATTCTAAGTAATTCTGTGTAATTTTTAGCATCTAGAGGAAAAGTAACGTAAATAGGGTCAACACTGTTTATTGTAGTCAAAGCACCTGCAGAAGGCGTAACATAATTTCCCACAGTAATTTTTAACATACCGATTTGACCGTCGACAG
Organism: uncultured bacterium; assembly: GCA_902783785.1. GTDB lineage: Bacteria > Cyanobacteriota > Vampirovibrionia > Gastranaerophilales > Gastranaerophilaceae > UBA791. The sequence goes on from CACZSH010000030.1 coordinate 26,300, forward strand.
GCGCCTTAATTTTTGTATATCCTAAGTTTCTTAAAGCATCCTTGTAAGCACTTTCATTTAGAGCAACTTGGGCTTTATATGAATCTCTTTGCGATAAAATTTGGTCATACTGAGCTTTTGAAACATAATCTTGTTTTACAAGCTCTTCATATCTTAAAAGTTGCTTATTATAATAATTTAGCTGTGCCTTAGAATTATCTAAATTAGCTTTTGCCTTATTTACCGCAAGTTGATATTCTTGAGGTTCAATTTCAAATAGAACTTGACCTTTTTTTACAATATCACCTTCTTTAAAATAAGACTTTGTCAAATAACCGCTAATACGAGCGATTACGTCTATTCTTGAAACAGATTGAATTCTTCCGGGAGCATCAAACTTTTTTATAACATCTCTTGTTTGAATTTCTTCAACTGTAACCCCAGGTAATTTTCCGGCTTTCATTTTTTTCATTGACATAAATCCTGCAAATTGATATGCTAAAAATCTTGCCAATATCGCACCGGATAATATACAAATAACTATCAATATAATTCTTTTCATTTTATCCCCAAATAAACAAGTACAAATAATATAATTATCTACATGAATTTTATCAAAAAAATAGGGCATGTTACCTATAAAATATTCATAAAACTTAAAAAAGGACTAAACTAAACGTTTAATCCTTTTTTAATATTTTGTTATATACAAATTATAATTATTCAGCTTTTACTGTTTCATCAGCTTTTGATTCTGCACCTTTTTTAGAAAATACTAACTTGCCGTCTTTTATATCAAGTACGATAGTATCACCGGCTTGATAAGCATTTGTTAAAATTTCTTCAGCAAGAGTATCTTCAACTTTACGTTGAATCAATCTTCTCAAAGGTCTTGCGCCATAAGCTTCCGAGTAACCGTCCGTTGCTAAGAAGTCCTTAACATCATCAGTAACTTCCATTTTTAAATCACGTTCTTCAAGACGTTTGAATAAGTCTTTCATCATTAATTCCGCAATTTGTCTGATTTCTTCTTTAGACAAGTGAGAGAATACCACGATGTCATCAATACGATTTAAGAATTCAGGTCTGAAAGCTTTTTTCATTTCTTCATTAACTGTATCTTTTAATTTTTCGTATTTATCTTTCTTTTCATCGGCAGCAACCGAGAAACCAAGCTTAGATTGAGTTGCAATCATACTTGCTCCAACGTTAGATGTCATAATAATGATTGTATTTTTAAAGTTGATATGACGACCCTTTGAATCTGTTAAACGACCATCATCAAGTATTTGTAACATTATGTTGAATACATCTGGATGAGCCTTTTCAATTTCATCAAAAAGAATAACAGAATAAGGTTTTTTACGAATAGTTTCTGTTAAACTTCCACCATCATCATAGCCAACGTAACCCGGAGGGGAACCGATCAATTTTGAAGTTGCATGTTTTTCCATAAATTCTGACATATCAACACGAACCATGTTATCTTCAGAACCAAAAACAGCCTCAGCAAGCGCTTTTGCAAGTTCAGTTTTACCAACACCGGTAGGACCTGCAAAAATAAAACTTCCGATTGGTCTGTTTGGTGATTTCAAACCAACTCTTGCTCTTCTTATTGCTTTAGAAATAGATACAACTGCATCATGTTGACCGATTACACGAGCATGCAATGTATCTTCCAATTTCAACAATCTTTCGCTTTCACCTTCTGTTAATTTTGTAACAGGAACACCTGTCATTGTTGAAATAACTTCGGCAATGTGTTCTTCGGTAACAACAGGTTTATTTGCTTCTTGTTCTTGAGCGTAAGATTCTTGGAATTCTCTTATTCTTTCCTTGCAATCTGCTTCATCATCTCTAAGTGCTGAAGCTTTTTCGAAATCTTGATTTCTGATTGCTTCTTCTTTTTCTTTATTAATTGCACGAAGTTCTTTTTCAAGTTCTTTTCCTTCAGGTGATAAAGTACTTGCTGATAAACGAACTTTTGAACTTGCTTCATCAATAACGTCAATCGCTTTATCAGGTAAAAATCTATCTGTTATATATTTGCTTGATAATTTTGTAGCAGCCACAATTGCATCATCAGAAATTAATAATTTGTGATGTTCTTCATATTTAGATTTCAAACCTTTAATGATTTCTATTGTTTCTTCAATAGAAGGTTCTTCAATAATTACAGATTGAAAACGTCTTTCAAGTGCAGCATCTTTTTCAATATGTTTTCTATATTCATCAAGAGTTGTAGCACCAATAACTTGAATTTCACCTCTAGATAAAGCTGGTTTTAAAATATTTGCCGCATCGATAGCACCTTCAGCGGCACCTGCGCCCATCAAAGTATGCATTTCGTCAATAACTAAGATAACGTTTCCTGCTTGACGAATTTCATCCATAATCTTTTTAAGACGCTCTTCAAATTCACCTCTGTATTTAGTACCTGCAACTAAAAGACCCATATCCAACTGAACGATTTTTTTACCGTCAAGAATATCAGGAACTTCACCGTTAACTATACGAGTTGCTAAACCTTCTGCAACAGCAGTTTTACCAACACCTGGTTCACCTAACAATACAGGATTATTTTTTGTACGACGAGCAAGAATTTGAATTACACGTTCAATTTCTTTTTCTCTACCCACAACGGGATCTAATCTTAATTCAGCTGCAGCTAAAGTTAAATCCGTACCAAATTCATCCAAACTTGGAGTTTTAGCTTTGCTGGTTGAACTTGAACTGCTGCCACCGCCTGATGAAACAGGTTGAGGTTTTGATTCTCCTAAAATTTTAATTACATTGCTTCTAATTTTATTTAAATCGATACCTGAATTTTCTAAAACTCTTGCAGCAACACCTTCACCTTCTCTAATTAAACCCAAAAGTAAGTGTTCGGTACCAATATAATTGTGTCCAAGTTGTCTTGCTTCATCCCATGACAATTCCAAAACTCTTTTAGCTCTTGGCGTAAATGGAATTTCAACAGCAACAAATCCTGAACCTCTGCCAATAATCTTTTCAACTTCAACTCTTGCATCTTTAAGATTTATACCCATAGATTTAAGAGTTTTAGCGGCAACACCGGTACCTTCACCAATAAGTCCAAGTAAAAGTTGTTCAGTACCAACAAAGTTATGACCTAAACGTCTTGCCTCTTCTTGCGCAAGCATTATAACTTTTATTGCTTTTTCAGTAAATCTTTCAAACATAATTTATATCCTCTTTATTACATAAATATTCTACGAAAAAGATAAAAATTTTTCAATATATAAAAGAAAAAAAATAAGTAGTTGACAATTAAAAATTTTTAAAATAATATAGTAAATGCAAACAGGCCCCCATCGTCTAGAGGCCTAGGACACTTCCCTTTCACGGAGGCGACAGCGATTCGAATTCGCTTGGGGGTACCATTTTTAAAGACCTGAATTTATCAGGTCTTTTTTAGTATTAATCAACAGAAGGATAATATGAAAAAGTTTATATTGTTATTTACATCTATTTTTATATTTTTTTCAACTACCTCAGCAAATCCGCTTATTACGGAACAAGAAGTTTTAACTGTAGATAAGGTCAGTGTAAAATATGACTTATATAATACTGGTCATAAGGATGTTGTAATTTTGGCTCACGGGTGGCTTATGACTAAAAATTCTAAAGCCTTCACCAAAATGGCAAAAGATTTTTCAAAATATTATGACGTAATCGTTATAGATTTTAGAGGTCATGGCAAAAGCTCAGGAAAATATACATTCGGTTCAAAAGAAATTAAAGATTTAAAACCAGTAATAGATTACGCTCATTCAAAATACAAAAAAATATATTTAGTTGGATTTTCACTAGGCTCATTAATATCCATAGACTATTGTTCAAAGTATAAAAATGTAGATAAATTAATATTAGTAAGTTCCCCAACTGATTTTAACAAGATAGAAAACAATATGCTAAGTCCTAATGCATTTATTCCTACATTAAAAAAATTCGAATGGGAAAGGTGGACTTCTATAAGATTTGGCAATATATATAATAAAAAAATAAAACCAATCGATGAAATTTCAAAAATTAAAATCCCAATAATGTTTATAGCCGGAGAAAAAGATCCAATAATAAAAGTTTGGCATAATAAAGAACTTTATAAAAAGTCAAAATCAAAAAACAAAGACTTTTTCATACTAAAAAACGGAAAGCACGCAGAAGATATATACTTAGAGGCTCCAAAAACATTCATGGATATATGCATAAAGTTTTTAAATAATTAAAGATTGTAAAATTTATAAAACAAAAGCCTTGTAAAAGTAAATTATTTATTATATTATAGACGAGTCAGAAGATACTCACGAATAACATGATTTCAAATAGCTTTAATTAGCTTGTTTTTGGCATGTTAATTTAAATAGAAAAAAGATATACATATATAATGAAAAAGAAAGGTAGAATTCATGGAATTAAATGAAGAAAAAAATGAAGCTTTAGAAGCTGAAGAAACTGTTGAAGAAACTTCAGAAGAAGTTGAAGAAACAGCAGAAGAAAACAATGATGATGATTTAGAAGACAACGAAATGGAAGATTATGCCGAAGCTGTTCAAAAACCTGAAAGAGGTGAAAGAAAATCAAGAGGCAGAAAGAAAAGATCAGAAAATAAAGAAGATCAACCTCAATCAGAATGGAAAGAACAAGTTGTTCAAATCCGTCGTGTAACTAAGGTTGTAAAAGGTGGTAAAAAATTAAGCTTTAGAGCAATTGTTATAGTAGGAAACCAAAAAGGTCAAGTAGGTGTTGGTTGTGCAAAAGCTGCAGAAGTTATCATTGCAATTCAAAAAGCAATCGCAGATGGACGTAAAAACTTAATCAATGTACCTATTTTCAAAACAACAATTCCTCACCCTATTACAGGTCGTTCAGGAGCAGGTGCCGTAATGTTAAGACCTGCTGCACAAGGTACAGGGATTATCGCAGGTGGCGCAGTTCGTTCAGTATTAGAACTTGCAGGTATTGAAAATATCTTATCAAAATCTTTAGGTTCTAAATCACCTCTTAACGCAGCTAACGCAACTTTAGAAGCTTTAAAAAGTTTAACTCCATTTAGTGAAGTTGCTAAAAAACGTGGTCTTACTATTAAAGAAATTCTTGAATAGTAACATGGCTTATTTATTTAGTATTGTAGAAATAATAAGATTATAAGGATAATAAAAATGGCTAAAACACAAACAAAACAAATCAAAATTAAATTAGTAAAAAGCTTAATCGGTGCATCTCAAACTCAACGTAAAGTTGTTGCATCATTAGGTTTAAAAAAATTAAATCAAGTAGTAACTCATAATGAATCATCTACAATTTTAGGTATGGTAAATGCTGTACCACATTTAGTAAAAATAGTTGAAGAATAATTAAATTAATAAAATAAAGAAAGAAGGATAAAAATGTCAGATACAATAACATTAGAAGATTTAAAACCTGCAAAAGGTTCAACAAGAGATTCTAAAA
>CACZSH010000031.1 GCA_902783785.1 uncultured bacterium
CCTTTTTTATTTACGGATTAACCTTAGCAAATATTAGGAATACGTTTCAAACTAAAAATTAAGATAATTTTTCATGTAAAAATTATGTAAAAGAACACATGAAATGATTTCTTGTAACAGATAGTTTGAGCATTTTGTTAAACGTATTCTTTCCATTTTAAACTTTTTTTTCTGAATAAATTTTATAAAATTAAAGACAAATTTATTCAAGATTAATAATACAGTCTTTATATCCATAATGAAAGATATTTAAAATCATTTTTATGTTACGATTCCTATTATAAACAAAAAAATGTAAATATTTAAGGGAATGTCATGCATAAATTTAAAGAACCATTAAAAGATAGTGAGAAGCAGTTATTGGTTAATTTTTCACATAAAGATTTTTCTAATTATTCAGAAGCAGATATTCGAGAAGAAGTAATTACACCTTTAATAACAATGTTGGGGTACGAGAAAAATTCTGACTATGAAGTTGAAAGAGAATCTTCATTTAAAACTAAGGAAATGTTTTTAAATATTGGAAGAAAAAGAATTGATCTTGATTATTTATGCAATATAAGAAAAAATAATTTTTGGTTAATTGAAGCTAAGAATGGCAAAAAAAAGTTAATAACTGAGCAAGACATACAGCAAGCATACCTATATTCTTTACATCCAAAAATAAATTGTCGATATTTTGCAGTAACTAATGGTTGGTTATTTAATTTATATGATAGAAATAAATTTCTAAAAGATGATAATGCCGATATTTTTGAACCAATTTTATCAATATCTCATAATGAATATCAAGATAAATTTGAACAATTATATCATTATTTAGGTTCGTCTAATGTTTTGTTTAATATTAAAGAAGATGTTTTACTAAAAGAAATTGAAAAAACAATGTCTTCGGAAGTTTATCTTAATAGATTAAGTTATTTTAAAATAAAGGTTTCAAATATAATAAAGAAGGCTGAATGTAAAGTATATAAAAATATTTCAAAATTAGGTGAAGATAAAGATAATTATAAAAAATATTTAGAGTCAGTAGATTTATGTGATTTGCCTAATATTGTTTTTGCTAGAAGAAATACTGTAGAAAATGTCAATATAGGGTGTTCAATTATAAAGAAAAAGTTATTGAGCTTAGGTGAACCGTACAAAAATGGTCATTTACCGGTAGATTCATTTATGAGAAACCTACTTCCTTATAGCAAAATTTATTCAATAAATACTTATGAACCAGCATATTATTACCAAATAACAAAGTTATTACTTAAATTTTATAAAGATAAAGATTTTCATAAAATGTTGTGTAATTATAATGGTAAAAAAATATATTTAAACGATTTGCTAGAAGAATATTTGTATGAATTATTTTCATTATTCCCAAATAAACCATATGTTAGGTTAATGGTTTATTTATATGTTCTTGCCTATAGGTATGCAAAAATTTTAGTTTATGGTTTTAAGCCTGTAAATATAATCGCAGAATTATCTTTAAAATATAAAGAGTATATTTTATCGGAGGAAGAACTTGGAAAAGTCTTTTATTCAAAAGGTTGTTAAATAATAAATATTGCCGAAATCATTACACAATATGTAATAAAATGCATAGTGAATAATATCATTGATAAAGAATATCATATAAAACAAAATGAAGCTAAATCTTATATAATAAACCTAGAAAAAGACATTGAAATGCTTTCAAAAAAAGTTGATTATGATAAAATTTTAAGCACTTTACCACGAGAGGAAAAAGATGGAATGATGGCGGCAGATAGTGATATGGAAAATCCTTGGCGATTAATTTTATTTGCCATATTTGTAGAAATTCCTAAATATTACAATTTTTCTGAACGATGTCAAAAACAAATTGATATCTTAACGCAAATTGGTTTCATTTATAATAACACGCTAGATGCTGAAAATGAATTGAAACAAAAAAAAGTTATTGAATTTTTAAAATATGATTTTTCTATTAAAGAAACAATTTTGTAAAATATGGATTCATGATACTGTTATAAATCAGGATCTTTAATAAGAATCTTTTAATTTGTTAATATTCTTTACCAATATTTTATTTAAAATTTAGAACGATAAAAAGTTCCATTGAGAAAATTTTCTTTTTCTATATTAAGCTTTTTATAACCATATTTTTCAGAGTTTAAATATTTGTATGCCAATTCTTTATTGGTTATATATGCATATTTACTTATTGATATTATTTTTTTATTTATTTCATTAATACTGTGAATATTATTTAAAATAGTATTTCCGTTATGAGTATTTGGACTTATTTTTAAGCAATGTTTGGGTGAAATATTGAATAGAAAATGATTATAAAGTAATGGACCTTCATGTTTTTTTCCGCTTCCATAAACAGGCTCTGAGCCAGTTATGAAATCAACTTTACTTTTATTTATTAGCAATTTCCAATTAAAAGAATAAAGTCTAATGGCAAGCAACAATGTATATTTCAATAAAGTATCCATATGGAAATTACTTTCTTTAAACTTTGCTTTAATAAATTTTTTATCATAATATTCTAATAATTCGGGGGATGTGTTACATTTTAAATGCTGGTCAATCATATCAATAGAAATTGTTTTTAATAAGTTTATCAACCATTCTCTAAATCGAGGAGTTCTAAAAAATTGGAAAGCTAAAAATATCGCCAAAATTTCCTTGTTTTCTTCTGTTATTTTTTCTTCTTTTACAACTTTTTTTAAAGCCTCGGTAAAATCCTTTTCTAAATATTCGCCAAATAATTTTTCATATTTCTGAGGATCAAGACCTTCAACATCGATGTCATAAAATCCCTTTTCACAAGCAATCTCTTTTATACCTTTGTAAGTTTTTGAAAAAACTTTTTTATGTTCACTGTCTAGTACATAAATCATTGGAATACCTTTAAAAAATAATCTTAGGTATCCCTGATGTACATAATGTTCCTTTTTTATTTCGGGCATAATATTCATTTTTATTTTGTTATTGTGATTGTTTAGTTATTGAAAGTATAATTTTCATTTGCAGTAACAATTTCTAATGGAGAATTTAAAAATTTATAATCTAAATCATCAGTTAGTAACTTAATGTTATTAAAGTTGCAAAAATAGTTATAATACTCATCATTAAAATCAATTTTTAAATTGTTTACCATTTCGTCAATGAGTAATTCCTCAAAACTGTCATTAATTTTTTCAAAATTTTTTAATATGTTATTAACAATAGGCTTTATCTGAGAGATTGCCTCTTTATAAGCTTCAGATGCTCTAAAATCTTTTTTACGGCTATAGGTATCTTTTCTTATGTTGTATACTCTTGTTAATAATACATTTACGAATTCAGATAGATTTAGAGAAGTTAAATAAATGGTTGCCTTTGCATTTATTATTTTGCTCATAAAATCACTATACAATTTAGTTTTAGTTTCATCCCTATATAAATGAGGATTTAAACTATTATATAAAAATATTAAAATATTTGTATCAAATAAAAATTTATCACTAGGCTTTGGCTCGTATGTTTTCACATTAAAAACACTAACCATTATTCAATTCCTCTTTTAATGCTTCTTCCAAATTTTTTCTATATTCAGGATTTTGATAATATTCTTTTGCTCTCTTTAAAACGGTTGCTAGAATTTCTTTATCATCGTTATTCATGTTTGCAGCTTTAACGTTATTTCGTAAATACTCAACATCATAATTTTCTTTGTATAGTTGACCAACCGCAGTATTTAAAAAAGCAGATATTACCATATCAATATTAAGAAAATCTAAAACTACCGAATTGCCAGCTTTTAGTGCTTTGTTAATCTTTTCGAAAACTTTTTGCCCATCTGTATCAGATACAGCTGCACTTCCACCGACTTCATTATAAATATTAATTTTTATCTCTTTGTTAGACATAGTTTCTCCTAAAAAAATAATTCACCAATTTGTTCATCAACAGTTTCGTAATTTTGAGTGTCATCCATTTTTATTTTTAAGTTTACAACTGTTCCGTCAAATGATTTACTAAATTCTTGCATTGTAATCTTACCACAAATATTTTCTTCCCAATAGCCATTGTCTGAAATGACTTGCAAACTACCCTTGTTTAAGTTGATAAATTTTCTTACTGTGTCAAAGCCCAAACCGCCAGAAATTCCTTGTTTTGTTGTTGTATCTTTTTTTACAGCCCAATTTATTGCCCTTGTGCCAGTTATACTGTTATCGTTGAAATACTCGCAAACATTTTGCTTAATTGTTGTGCCAGTGTTAACAATAGTAAAATATAAATCTTTTTTATTTGGAAAATATTGTCCACAAGTGTAGACAAAATCGCAATTTGCATGGATGTAAGCATTTACAAATATTTCTAATAAACTTTTGGCAAAGTCTTTTTTGAAATTTTCAGACATACTCGGAAAATCGTGTTTAGTCAACAATTCATCACTTATGTATTGATAAAAAGGTTGAGTATCAATAGCTTTAAATTTCTTGTATTTTATGGTTGTAGAGTAAAGATCTTCAACTTTAGGATATCCATAATTACACAAGAAATCATTTTTTTGTAAGATTGTTTTTACTTTAGGTTGAAAATTGCAGAAGTTAATATTTACAAATACATCAGTTGAATCAAAAATTGCCCCCATAAGTGCAGACAAGTTAGCTTCAAGATAAGACGTTTTAGCAAAATCAATATCTACATTTTCCAAGAACAATTCTCCTAATAATTGATGCATGTTTATCAAATTATTAAAACTTTCATATGAATTTTTAATTTCGCTAGGAAACTTGTAAATTGTACTCATGATACCTTCAATAACTATATACTATACATACATAGCATATTACATGTTTTTTGTAAATCAACTGAATGTTTGATATTGTTGAGTTTTTAATTCCTTTATTTAATAAATTGGTTTTACCATTTTATTTTAGCGTTATTTTTAATATATTGTTCAAAGTTATCAATAAGTGCAAAATCGGCTAGAAGTAGTATCATAAATTTAAAATACCAATTGTAGATGATATCATTTTTAATTAATTCAGAAAATGATTCAGGATTTTTATATACAGATTTAATGTTGTGAGCGATGTTATGACGAAAGAGGATGGTTTGTTTATATAAATTATCTAGTTCGTTGCTTTTGTTCACGTGAGGGCATTTTTGCTTAAATTCCCAAAATTCAGAGTTTGTATAATTTATAAGTTGAGAATCAGAAAATAACTCTAAAATTTTTTCGTAGGCTCTATTTTTGTAGTCGTCATTCTGCATTATTGAGTCTTTATTTTGAGTTAAATGTTTACAGGTTGAATTTATTTGTTGTAAATTAGCTGAAATTTGACTATTCCCATGTATGTAATTATATCTATAATCATAGTCGTTTTGCGATATATACCAAGAAATCATTTCTAATTTTTTTTCTAAAGCTCCAACCATTTGCAAAAAGGTGTTTGAAAAAATGTAATATATTGCAGGTCTAAATTGGAATGGAATTGGTTGATAGCCAATAACATTAAGCATATTTTTTAAATACAAATATATAGGAGTTAAAACATAATCTTCACTATTAATTACCATCTTTTTGCTCCAAATATTCACTGTAAATACTTATAGATGTAATTAATCTTTTTCTTATTGCACCTAATCTATTTAAATTCTTATTGTTATATTCTTCCTTTTGATGATTTTCAGCTTCTAAAATTTTAGTTTTTATAGTTTCGTCTAAAACTAATTTTTTCTTTTTAAATAATACCCAATAAAATAACCCAAATAAGTAAAAATCTGCTGTCATAAAATTTGTATAATTAGTGTTACTATAAACTGGATTATTAAAGTATTCTTTTAGGTTATTTAAATCTTTTTTAAATTCAGGAAAAATATGTGAGAATTTACCAAATATTGAATGATCTTCGTCATTTGTTACGATTTCAACGTATTTAGTAATATATTCTTCAAATTTTCTTGGACGAGCATAACCGATAGCAATAGCATTTTCATTAATTTCTAAAATTTTGCAATTAAATTCATTTGCTAAATTATGTGCATTTGATAATAATGCCATGTATCGTACAAAATCAATTGAATCAGTTTTTATTTTAATGTTTTCTAAAAATTTAGGTTTGAAAAATTCTTGTTTTTCTCCAGATATCCAATAAAGAGCTGAACGACTTTCATTTGGTCTTAACTTTATAGATGAAGTATTTATATTTTTAAAAATTGCGCCGAATAAACCTCTTTCATCTTTCGGATTTGGTCTAATGGCTTTTATAAATGAATAACCTAGATATCTTGTTTTTAAAAACTCTTCATTGATATTAAGTTTCAAATATAAGTCGATATCTTCTTGATTAGTGTCATTATAAGTTCTCATTAAATTATTATCAATAGGAGAATATAAATTGTTATTTTTTAATTCTGAAGCTAAAATTTTTATATCATTATTGCAACAGTCTTTAAATGTTTTTTGAATTGATTTAAAATCCCAATCAATAATTTTTCTTGATGGGTTTGTTTCATCTCCAGCAACCTCTTTTTTAAAACGTTCTGGAAATACACCTAGAAATGTTAGTAAAATTGCGCTCAACCTCTGTTGTCCATCGAGAACGTAATTCGCAGAAGTTTCGTTTGTATCCCCAGAAAAATTTGCTATAAGTATTGGAGGAACAAACAATCCCTTATCAAAACTATCCATTAATTGAATTGTTCTTTTGGGATCCCAAACAAAGTATCTTTGAAAATTAGGTAATGTAATTTCATTACTTAAAATTAATTCTATCCAATGCTGTAAGCTATACTCTCCGTAGAATGTTATAAATTTTTTATCTTGCATTTTTCTCCTTGTTTGAGTATTTATAATTTGAAACTTAATTAAATGTTTTTGGTAATAGATTATTAAATAAAAAAAATATGTAAGTAATATAGTTAATCTATATAATAAAACATAAGATTAAAAAAGCAAGATGCATTTTTTATCTAGAATTCATTGTCTATTCTTATTTATATGCTATAAATAAAATTATCATAGGAGACAAGATGAAATTTTTATTTTCTCATAGAAATTTTCCGGGACAATTTAAAAATATACTTATTGAGCTTGGAAAAGATCCAACAAACGAAATAGTATTTATTACCGGAACACCAAATAATATTAATATAAGAGGGGTTAAGAAATTTGTTTATAAATTAAAACGACAAGTTCCAGATAATTGTCATAGATATTTGCGACAATATGAAGAGTCAGTAAACCATGGTCAAAGTGCTGCCGAAATTGCGATTATGCTGAGGGAACAAGGATTTTATCCAGATGTTATATATGTCCATCCATGGGGTAATTCATTATTTTTGAAGGATATATTTCCAAAATCTAAAAAAATATGTTTTTGTGAATGGTATTACAATGTAGAAGGTGCAGATATAGGTTTTGATAGGCAAATTATAAATGATGACCTTAAAGCAAAAACTCGCTGTAAAAACGCAAGTTTGTTGTTAGATTTGGTTGATTGTGAAAAAGGCATCGCCCCTACATATTGGCAAAAGAGTCAATTTCCTAAGGAATTTCAAGATAAAATAGAAGTTTTACACGATGGTGTAGATACAGAGTATTTTACTCCTGATAAAGATGCAGTATTAAAAATCCCAAATTCAGATATTGAACTCACAGCAAAAGATAAGGTAGTTACATATGCAACAAGAGGTATGGAACCTTATCGTGGTTTCCCTGAATTTATGAAAATGGTAGAATCTCTTTTGAAAAAAAGAAGTGATGTTCAAGTTGTAATTGGTGGCGAAGATAGAGTTTGTTACGGTGCAAGACTTGCAAATTGTACGTTTAAAGAATATATGCTAAATTCTTTAGATTTAGATATGTCGAGAGTTCATTTTACTGGTGGCTTACCATATGGTGAATATAAGAAGTTATTGCAAATTTCTTCAGCACATGTTTATTTAACTTATCCATTTGTATTATCTTGGTCATTGATGGAGGCAATGTCTGTTGGCTGTTGTATTGTTGCTTCAAAAACACCTCCTGTAGAAGAAGTCATTCAAGATAACAAAAATGGATTGTTATTTGATTTTTATGATTTGCAGGAAATGCAAAAACAAGTTGAATATGCATTAGATAATCAGGACAAAGTACAAGAATTGAGAAATAATGCAAGAAAAACAATACAAGACAATTATGCTTTGCAAGATTTA
>CACZSH010000032.1 GCA_902783785.1 uncultured bacterium
ACAGCATTATTTAAATATTCAAGACCAATCGGAAGTGCATTAAAAGCAGCAGCAGGCTTCTTATTCAAAAGAGTATAGTCCTAAATAACAAAACCAAAAATCAAAAACTAAAAACCAAACCTCAATAAACTAAAAAGACTTGAACAATTAAGTTCAAGTCTTTTTAGTTATAAAATATTTATTTGACTAATTTTAAAAATGTTACAAAATGTTTAATGTTCTAAAGTTTTTAGTATTTTTGCCGACATATAACATGAATAAGCTATGTGATTTGGGTAAATAGTATGTCTTCATTTTCATCTATATCAAAATACAAAAATATCGCACAGAATAGTCATATTAAATCTGCTTATAAGACAGATAAAACAGATAAGACAGATAAGATTAATAAAACAGAGAATACGGATAAATCTGATTCAAAAGATTTATCATCTTCAGCTTTGAATATGGCTGGTATTATTGATGAGTCTTCGGATACTGAAACTTCTTATCAAGTAATTGAAGAATCTGCGATTACAAATGAAGCAGAAGCCGAATTTGAAAAAGCTAAAAATAGTGGTCAAAAGATGAAAAAAATCTTGGATCAAATTATGGATACTTGTACTTCAAAAAATGGTGATATGCAAGCTTTATCTGGAGATTTATCAAAATATTCTGCTCAAATTTCTGACATCATGGCAACTGCAGAAGGTATTGGTAATGATGCCGCAAAAGAAATTTTAGATATGGTTAATAATTCAGAAAAAGTTCAAGCGGAACTTGACAATATTGAAAAACAAGTTCAATCCGAATTGGATAAGCTTAATAAAGAATTAAGTAAAGGTGAAAAAGCAGATAGAAGTATCATAGATGCATCAAATGAAAAAATTGATAAATTATACGAAAAAATGGATAAGTTGAATAATCAAAGGATAGATAATTCTAAAACTATTAGATCGGCAGCTAACCATCGTGCTCAAGTCTTGGATAAGTCAAAAGAAGGTATCTATAGTGTATTTCAAAATGCAACGAACAAGGCTATTGATGCAAATGAATACGCTGAATTATCTATATCTAAAGGCTCAGAAGTTTCTAAGTATAATGCGAGTGATGCTTATAAGAATGGTTGGACTACTCAAATTGATTTGAGTTCGGTTTGTGGATCCTCAAGTAGTTTCATGAATTCTTCTATGACTATAGGTGATCAAACAAGTGCTCTATATGATGGTTATAAAGCTATTGCATTAGGCGAACAGCTTGGTGCTGCGTCTAAAAATGTATTGAAAGATGTTCAAAATATTGGTTCTCAATACGGTGTTAGTGCAGGTTATATTGTAGAGGATATAGTTAATAAGGAATATGTTGATACTTCAAAACTGGCTAATATTAAAGAGTTTGATAATACCTATAAGTCTTCAGCAAATTCTACGTTCGGTTTTGGTTCAATGAATAATTCGTTTAGTTCGTTTGGCTCAAGTACGTTATCGTCAATTGAGAGTCAAATGCAGGATATGGTTAATCGTAAAAATCAACAAATATTTAGTTCTAATTTAGATATATACAAAAATATTGCTGAAGCTTCTAAAAATAAAAAGGTATAAGTAGTTTGTTAATTATAAAACAAGTTTAATAAAGTATCTTTTGTCTTTATTAAACTTGTTTTTTGTTTTAAAATTTATATTCAATTTTTTTGTGTTCTCGTTTATTTAGTTCTTTATCTAGAAGCATTAATATAATTTTGTTGTCTATGCAAAATTTAAGTTTATCAATAATGTTTCTTAATATATGTTCTTCTTCAAATTGTTCTTGAATATACCAATCCATAAACATTGATGTGATGTAATCTTTTTGTTCATCTGCCATAGATTTTATACAATGTATTGAATTTGTTACACTTTTTTCATGTGAATATGCCAATTCCATTGCTTCAAGCGTTGTTTTAAATTCTGTGTCAGGTTGTGCTATTGTTTTAAATTTATACTTTGCATCATAGTTGTTTAAAAATTCAAAAATAATCATACCGTGTTCGGCTTCTTCTTTTGCTTGAATTGTGCACCAGTTCCTAAAACCGTGCAACCCAGCTTGGCTAAAATAATTAGCCATTGACAAATATAGATAAGCTGAATAAAATTCTTTGTTAAGTTGTTCGTTAAGTAATTCTGTAATTCTTTCACTAATCACTGTATCCTCCTTTCTTTGTAGTATAAGATTAAGATTTTTAAATTTAATTATTCTGTTAGCTAATTATGTGGTAGTATTTTTCTATGACTGAAATTTTGAATAAATTTAAAAAAATAAAAAAACGTTATTCAGAAATAATGAAAGAAGAACTTAAATTATTTGATGAGAATGCTGAAGATAGAATAATAGAATTGCAAAATAATATTATTAGTGCTAAAAGTAGATATTCTTGCGCTATGTGTGGGTCTTGTTGCCGATTGGCTGCTACTCCTAATTCTCCTGACGATTTAAAAAAACTTGCTGAGTCTGGAGATAAGTTTGCTCAAGAATTTACGAAATATTTTAAACTATACGAAGATTTTGATACGATAAAATCGTTGTATCCTGATTATTTTGATACTGTTGATCTTGTAAATGAAAAATTATATTTTTATCATTGTGATTTAGTAACTGAAAATAATTTGTGCCCTAAATATGAAGAAAGACCTCAAATTTGCAAAGATTTTCCGGAAAATCCTATTGATATACTTCCTGTTGCTTGTTCTTTTAAAAAATGGCAGGATGATGTATTAGATGATATTTTAAGATTAAGGGCAATTACAGAAATCTTAAATCTTGAAAAAGAGGTTGAGTAATGGATAAAATTAATCTTTCAGCTTTAAATTTAGACGAAATTAATGATTTAATTAAACCTCTCGGAGCTTCATCTTTTAGAGCTAGACAAATTTTTAATTGGGTGTATTTAAAATCCGCAAAAAGTATTGATGATATGACGGATTTAAGTAAAAGTTTTAGAGATGAGTTGAATAAAATAGCGACTATTACAACCTCAACAATAAAACGTAAGCAAACTTCAAAAGATGGTACTATTAAGTATTTAATTGAATATGCCGATGGAGAATGTGTTGAAACAGTTTTAATGAGATTTGATAATCGGGCAAACTTGACTGCTTGTGTCAGCTCTCAAGTTGGCTGCTGTGTAAATTGTAAATTTTGCGCAACAGGGAAAAGAGGATTTATAAGAAATTTGACGAGTTCAGAAATAATTGAGCAAGTGTTAACAATTCAGAGAGATACAGGTTTAAAAGTTACTAATATTGTTTTTATGGGGCAGGGTGAACCTCTTTTAAACTTGGATAATGTTTTAAAAGCAATTGATTTTATAAATACTAATTTAGTTGTTAGTCAAAGAAGAATAACAGTTTCTACGAGCGGTATTATTCCTAAAATAAGAGAACTCGCTGATAAAAATCTTCAAATAACGCTGGCATTATCTTTGCATGCTCCAAATTCAACTATAAGAAAAACTCTTATGCAAATCGAAAATAGATATTCTATGGATGAGTTAAAAAAAGCTTTAAAATATTATAATGATGTAACAGGAAGACGTATAACCATTGAATATCTTTTAATCAAAGATATAAATGATAAAACAGAACATGCAAAAGAAGTAGCTCAATATTTACACGATATAAAATGTAATGTTAATTTAATACCGTACAATCCCGTTGATGAAACCGGTTTTAAGCGTCCAAACGGTGATGACATTATGAAGTTTAAATGTATTTTGGAACATTCGGGTAAAAAGGTAACTATAAGATTGGAACGTGGTGCTGATATTGATGCTGCGTGTGGTCAATTGAGAGGTAAAGTTGTATGAAAGGACTTATCCAAAGAGTAGACGAAGCTTCTGTTTCTATAGATGAGGAACTTTATTCTAAGATAGGAAAAGGTTTGCTGGTTTTACTCGGTGTTGATAAAGAAGATACAATAGAAAATGTTTATAAATTGGCTGATAAAATTATAAATTTACGTATTTTTGAAGATGAAAATGAAAAAATGAATTTGTCCTTAAAAGATATAAATGGGGAAATACTTGTAGTTTCTCAATTTACATTGTGTGGAGATACTAAAAAAGGAACAAGACCTTCTTTTGATAAAGCTGCTCAACCCCAAATAGCTAACAATTTATACGAAGAATTTTTAAAATATTTATCATCTCAAATAGGGGTTGTAAAACACGGTAAATTTGGTGCAATGATGAAAGTTTCACTCGTAAATGACGGCCCTGTAACATTTATGGTAGAAAAATAATGTACATGACTTGCAAAATCAAGAATTTTAGTTATAATACATGTAGGAATAAAGTTAAATAGTAGAAATATACGTTAGTTTTGAGTTAATTAATTATTTTCAGATTTTATTTATTTTTTATTTGAGGAGCAAATTATTTAATTTAGTTTATAGTTTAAAGTAGTTTACCAGAGTATCGAAGAGGCTTAAAATATGTATGTAAATAAGTGCATCAAGTGTGGCGCAGAGTTTGAAACAAAAAACCCCAAAAGAGTAATATGTCCTAATTGTTTGTATGCAGAAAAAAAATCAGAAGGAGGTTCTGATAGTTCGTCTGCTCAATCAGGCATGACAAATTATAGTTCAGAATCTCAATCTCAAAGACAAGGTTCTTACAGTTTCGGTCAAGAAAATGATAGACCGAGATCTTCATATCAGCAAAGAGAAGGCGGTTATTCATCAGGAGGATACCAAAGACGTGATAATTATTCTCAAGGTGGATATTCATCAGGAGGATACCAAAGACGTGATAATTATTCTCAAGGTGCTTCAAGTTATGGTGGTGGCTATAACAGAGATAATAGAGGCGGTGGTTATCAACAACGTCCGCAAGGTGGTTATAATAGAGGTGGTTATTCTCAACGTCCTCAAAGTAATGGATATGGTAATTCAAGAGGCGGTTATCAACAACGTCCGCAAGGTGCTGGATTTAATAGAGATAATAGAAGTGGTGGTTTTCAACAAAGACGTCCGCAAGGTGGTAATAGTCGATTTGGTGGTGCGAGAAAACCTCAGCGCCCTCAAAAACCGGCAAAACCTCTATTAGTTACAAAAGAGCAGTTAGAAGTTATTGAGGCTTTGTATAAAACAATGCTTCCTCTTCCAAATCCTGATGCTCATGAAGTAATTGGAGAAAAAATGCAATTGGAACCAAGAAAAGTATTTTTTGGTATAAATTTGGTAAGACAAAAATTAATGTTGCCAAAACTTCCTTATCCAAAGAGAAAATTAGCTATTTCTGAGGATCAGTTGCTTGCAATTAAGAGTCTTTATGAACCTCTTTTACCATTACCTCCAATTGGATGTCATAAAATTATTGCGACTCAATTGAGAATGGATGAATGGCGTGTTCACGTTGGAATTGGTTTAATTAGATCTCAAATGGGGCTTGAAAGATGGAATCAAGATAGAGAAGATGCTCCTGAAGAATATAGAAATCAGAAGAAAGAAGAAGTTGTTGTAGCTGAAGAAAAACCAAAAGCAAAGAAAGCAACAAAGAAGAAATCTGCTGAAACTGACTTATCTGTAGAAGAAGGTACAGTTGCTGTTTTAGAGGAAGAAAAACCTAAAAAAACGAGAACTACAAAAAAGAAAAAAGAAGAGCTTGAAGATTCTGTATCTGATGATGCTGTAACAGATGAAGCTCCTAAGAAAAAAAGAGCAACGAGAAAAACAAAAAAAGATGAAGAATAATAAGCTAGTATCCGTTGCAAAAATTTTAAATTTTCACGGAATAAAAGGTGAAGCTAAAGTTGGTTATTCTAAGAATAATCATGATTTTATCCAAAATTTAAAATCTGCCTTTATTAAATTTAGCGGTGAATATATTCCTGTTACTGTCCTTTCTGTTAAATTTAATAGTAAATGTGCAATTATGAAGTTTTCGGAAATAAATTCTATTGACGAAATTTTGTCTTATAAAGGATGTTTTTTGTTTGTCGATGAAAGTTTATTAAAAGAAGAATTAGATGAAGATGAATTTTTAACAGATGATTTAATTGGAATGGAAGTTTTTGCAAATGATAAGAAATTAGCTGTAGTTGTTGGGTTATCAAACAACGGAGGAACTGATTTATTAGCCGTAAAAACGGCGAGTGGTAAAATTTCATACGTACCATTTGTAAAAGATATATGTAAAGAAATTGATATTGATAATAACAGAGTAATTATTGAAAATTTAGAAGGTTTGATTGAAGAATGAGGTTTGATGTATTAACTTTATTTCCCACAATGATTGATGATTATTGCTCTCAAAGTATTTTGAAACGTGCCAGAGAAAATAATATAATTGAAGTTAATACTATAAATCCAAGAAATTTTTCACTAGATAAACATAAAAAAGTTGATGACACTCCATATGGTGGTGGAGCCGGTATGGTGTTGATGGCTCAACCGTTTGTTGATGCTTATGAAAGCATTGATATAAGTAATAATTCTTTAACTGTAATGCTTACGCCTCAAGGTAAAACTTTTAATGAAAAAATGTGTGTTGATTTTTCTAACTTTGAACAGATTATTTTAATTTGCGGTCATTATGAAGGCTTTGATGAAAGAATACGTGATATTATAAAACCTTTTGAAGTTTCAATAGGAGATTTTGTTTTGACAGGCGGTGAACTTCCCGCCTTATGTTTAATTGATTCTGTTAGTAGAAAACTTGAAGGTACTTTAGGTAAATTGTTGTCTGCAGAAGAAGATAGTTTTTCTAACGGTCTTTTAGAATATCCTCAATATACGAAACCAAGAGATTTTAGGGGATATAAAGTTCCGGATGTTTTGTTAAATGGTAATCATTCAGAAATAGAAAAATTTAGAAAAGAAGAGAGTATTAAAAGAACAAAGTTAAGACGTTCTGATTTGTTACGTAACAATTAATACTATGTTTTGTTGTTTTTTGCATTGTAACGAAATGTTAACTTTTAAAACTGAAATATTAAAGTTTTAGTTTAAATATGTCGATATTAGACATGTTAGGGAAAAAGAAAGGTCGATACTAATGGGATTAGCAGCATGTCAGGCAAGATTGTTAACATTAACAATGAGAAGAACTGACGATCAATATAAATTGATGAAGCTAGCAAA
>CACZSH010000033.1 GCA_902783785.1 uncultured bacterium
ATTTTACCGTTAACAACAATATTTCCGGCTGAATCTTTTATTAAAGCATTATAATCGTTTGCTCCAGGTACATAAGTTGATAATTTTGATAAATCTTGATCGTTATATTTTCCCAAAAAAGAATTATATGTACTTTGAGATGGAGTAATTAAAGATAAAGCTCCAACGTTTAGAACACCTGATGCCCCAATAACAACACCACCAGGAGATACAAAAATTGCATGTCCATTGTAGAAAGCACCATCTCTCATTGTATTGACAAGACTGTTAATAACAACCTGACTATTTACGAGGTTTACAAAATTTGAATAAGTTTGATCGCCTTTTTTAAATAAAAGATTTACAACATCATTGTTATAAAGCTTAAAATTGTCATATTGTCTAAAACCTGTATTACCGGAAATTTTTGCAGCATCTATATTGTAAACATTATGTCCGCCTTGTTGAATTGGATTAACACCTGTTATAACAGTATCTTCAGCCAACACAAATGGAGCTGTATTAAAAAACAGCATAAAAATGCACAATAATAGCGCAAACACGCGCTTTCCTATTTTATTTTTATATATCATTAATTTGTTATCTTCTTTTTTATGTTGGACTTCCAAGTCTTATATATTATATTATTCCACAATTAACAAGAAAAATAAACCATAAAAAAGAAAACTTATAATTTGTTAATAAATATACATGAATATTTCAAAATAAAGTTTTGATATGTATTATTTTAATAAGTTTATTAAAAATAACACTTTAGATTTAACTAAAACAATAGTGATTAAAACCCATCAATACCATTTAAATACTAAAATAGAGCCGAATTTTGACGGTTCTAAAAAAGGTAATGTCGACGAGGTTACTATTTTTGAACCCTGCGACAATGAAATATTATCACAAATGATGCAGTCAGACAATATTTATCAGCAGTTCGTATCATGAAACAGTCCACACAGGAATACTACAATATGAGAATGGTGTTAGGGTTAAAGTGTGCTTAAAAGTTTGTTTGTAATATTATTAAGCTAGGAGTAAAGCATGACAGAAAAAGAAAAAATGTTAAATGGTGAATTATATCTGCCTGAAAATGATGAAACTTTGTTTAACGAAAGAATGAAATGTAAAACATTATGCTTTAAGTTTAACAATCTTTCACCTGATAAATTAGTTGAGAGAAATGAACTAATCAAATATATTATTGGTAAAACAAAAAATAAATTTTGGATAGAGCAACCTTTTATTTGTGATTATGGCTATAATATTGAAGTAGGTGAAAAATTTTATTCCAATCACAATTTAACGATTTTAGATTGTGCAAAAGTAACGTTTGGAGATAATGTCCTTGTCGGACCAAATTGCAGTTTTTATACAGCCGAACATCCTTTAGATGTTGAAACAAGAAATAAAGGCTTTGAATATGCACGTCCGATAACAATCGGTGATAATGTGTGGATAGGCGGAGATGTAACCGTATTATCAGGTGTTACAATCGGTGATAATGTAGTAATCGCAGCAGGAGCTGTTGTAACAAAAGATGTTCCCGATAATTGTGTTGTCGGAGGTGTGCCGGCAAGAGTTATAAAAGAAATTGAAAACGATTTATAATCAGTTTTTCGGGTATTAAAATGCACGTAAAAACTAACAAATAGGGATTTATGACAAATCCGAAGTTGATTTATTAATATTGACAAAAACAAATTTTAATATTATCATTTGTATATACAAATGATGAGATATAAAAGGCTTTAATTATGCAAGCAGATGAATCAAGTTTACAAAAGTGTTTATTTTTCACATCAAACAGATTATCAAATGTATTAAGACGGATAGCAAATGACATTTGTTCTGATACAGGGATTGCGTTACCGCATATCTATCTTTTAATTGTTGTAAATCAATATAAGGGTATAACAATAAATGAACTTGCACAAAAATTAGATATTGCACCCTCTACCTGTACCCGTTTTGTAAATGCTCTTGTAAAAGATAAAATTTTAGAGAAAAAACAGGAATGGAAAACCGTACATATATATATCACTAAAAAAGGTGAAAATACGGTTAAAGGAATTGATGAATGTCTTAATAAATTCTATAATCGCTGTTTAGAAGTTATGGAGAAGGATGAATATAATAAACTTGCTTCTTTAATGTGGCAAACGGCAGATAAATTTGACGAATTAAAATAAAGGAGAAAATAAGATGAAAAAAGAAGATTTTATGAAACACTTACCAATAGATGCTTATGGAATAATGTCAACTGTTAGAGAGGATGGAATGCCGGAAGCAAGATGTATTGAGTTTCAATTCGAAGAAAACGGGAAATTCTATTTTGCAACCGCAAGTAACAAAGAAATTTATACACAACTTCTAAATAACCCTAAAACTGCTTATACCTATATGGAGCCGAGCGGCAAAACAACAGTAAGAATTACAGGGATAATGAAATTTATTGAAGATAAAGACGAACGTAAAAGAGTTTGGGACAGATTAGACCCTATTGTTCACAAAATCCATAAAACAGTTGAAAGCCCGACACTTGTTTTAATGTATATGGATAATTGCGAATGCAAAATGGCTTATGGTCTGGCTCAACCTAAGCCTGTTGAAGATATGTAGAGTATTTAGAAATAAAGGAGAATATTATGTCAAATTATGAAATTAAAGAAATCGGAAAATTGGAAGACTTAGGCAAAAACTATGAAAACGGAAAAGCATTTTTACACGATTTGTTAGGTTTAACCTCTTGTGAGATTTCAGTAACTTCAATGCCGCATGGTGCTAAAATACCTTTTAATCATAAGCACAAACAAAATGAAGAAGTTTATATCTTCTTAAAAGGTGAGGGATTTATGACATTAGATGGAATTGATATTCCTTTTAAAGAAGGCTCATGTGTAAAAGTAATGCCCGAAGCAGTCAGAACAATGGAAACAAAAACAGATGTTCAATATATTTGTGTTCAAGCAAAAGCATGTTCATTAGAGCAATTTGCATTTGGTGACGGCGAACTTTGCTAAGTGTTAAAAAATATACAATAATCCCGATATGGGTTTCATATCGGGATTTAATTGTATTTAATATTGCTGTTATTTACAATTACATTTTTTCTTTAATATTTTTAGAATTTTTTTATGGCAGCCACTGTAAGTCTCACAAAAAATTCAACAAATAAAAATGTAATTGAAATTGAGAGGGAAGATGCTTCCCACTAAAATCGGGGAATTTATCGTCTTTATTGCGTTGTAAACAGTTCCGGCTTTCAGGGGGAACAATAAAAATATGTAATTGAAATGTCCGATTTGGATCAATGCCGGCAGA
>CACZSH010000034.1 GCA_902783785.1 uncultured bacterium
GGCCCAAGCGCTTGTATGTTACAATAATAACCTAATCATCTTATTTAATAATAATTATATACAACAACGTCAGTGTTTTAAAAATAAGAAAGAGATACAGTTTTAACTGTATCTCTGTTGTTGATTAATGTATTTTGACAAATATATGTTATATAATTTATATTTTTTATTTACAACCTGTATCGGCTTTGTCTATTTTTCCGTCAAAATTGTTATCCACTCCATCGCTACAAGAACCGATTGAAGCTTTACTTTCTGCTGAAAGTCCTGATGATAAATATTTGTCAGGTATTTTATTCCATAATTCATTAAAATATTTAATATAAAATTCTGCAAGTTTTGGATTTGTTAAAATAATGACATTTTCATCATTTTTTGTGTTACCACTTTTGGAAAAATTCATTGAACCTATAATTAAATATTTATTATCTATAATTATACTTTTTGCATGCATTTTCCCTGCATAATTTTCAACCTTAACATCGATGCCATTTTCTCTGAGTTTTTTGTGCATTGAATATACGCTGTTTGAATTTGCTGCATCAAGTATTATTTTTATTTTTACGCCTCTGTTTTTTGCTTCAATTAGTGAATTTGTTAAATCTTTGTTTGTAATTAAAAAAGTAGGAATATATATAGATGTTGTGCTTTTATTGATTAGCGGAATGATTTTAGAATTTATTATGTTATCTTGCGGTGAAAAATATACAGAAATTGTACTCGCTCCAACAATTGTTTCGTTTGGTTCGGTCTTATCTTTTCCGTTATGGAATTTGCCGGAGTATAATTGGTTAAATTCTTTTGTATATATTTCTGCTATTTTATTAGATTTTATAAATAAAATAACGTTTGAATTGTAATTTGACATATCAGAAGGGCTTATATTGGCTGAACCTGTATAAACTCGTTTGTTATCAAAGATAATAAATTTGTTGTGCATTATGAATGATTTTGTTTTGGGATTTTGATTATCTGTATTTGTATTTTTTATAATTTGAGAAAGAGGTATCGTGTGGCTGTAATAAGTTTTGTCATTTGCATCCGTATCATATACCATTCTTATCTTTATTCCACGGTTTTGGGCTTTGATTAAAGCTTCTTTTATTTGCCAAATATTTTCAAATCCGTATATTGCCATATCAATTGTTTCTTTTGAAGAATCTATGTGGTATTTTAACATTTGACATACATCTGTGCTGCAAGAATTGTCAGGGCTTAGTTGTTTTGTAAAATCAGTCAAATACATACGGATATCTCCAGTATCTATTAATGCTACTTTACTGTTTGTTGGGTTTTTATCCTGATTGCTTTGTGTTGATAATGTTTTACAGTATTTGCATTCGTGTATATCTTTTGTTATGTCTGACTTTTTGACTATTATATAATTGTGCGATTGACGACCGTATTTACAGTTAATTTTATGGTATTTGTTCGATTTGGTATTTAGTATTCTATAATTTGCAATATCGTCTAATTTTATTTCATGATTGTTAAAAAGTTCGATATAACTCTGGTTGTCTATTAAAATGTCATTATTGCTTTTATCATATTTAACTTTTTTGTTTAATAAAAGATTTTTTACATATTCTTTAGCAAAATAATCGTAAACAAATTTTTCATCTTCTGTTTTAAAACTTTTTTCATTGATTTTTAAATTGATTATTTCTTCATTATCAGCTTTATTATTTTTATTAAAGTCTATAATTATTTGGCTTGGCGAATAAACTTCAAGCACTACAAACTTATTTTCGTAAATTTCTACAAATGTTGAAAATAATATGAATAATAATATTAAGATTAAAAGTGAATATTTTCTCATAAATTTATACTATTTTACAACAAAAAATCCTGTTTTGTATTGAAAATTTCATGACGATTATTATAATAAAATATATGAGAAAAGAACTTCTTATAATATATATATTAATTGTCCTTTTTATAACAAATTCAGTTGTTAGTTTTGCGGTAGAAGATTTGCAGTTAAGAGATTATACACCAATAACCATACCTAAAGGTACGTATGTTCAGGTTATGAATCTCCAAGAGTTTTCAACATCTTATTGTGATGATACCTCAAAATTGAAATTCGCAGCAACTGATGATACGTATTTGTATGACACAAATATAATTCCAAAAGGAACTGTAATATTTGGTGAAGTTGAAAAAATGAATGAACCTATTGTAGGTACAAATGCTTCAATGGTTGTAAAATTAACAAAACTACAGCTTTTAGATGGCTTCGAAATTCCTATAAAAGCGTATTTGGCTGCCTCAAACGGTTCAACATTATTGGGTGGCGAAGTTACAAAACCGAAAAAATATAAAAGACTTCCTCATTATCAAGAAGGTTTACACAAAGGAACTTTAATGTGGGTTCCGGGCCCTGAGTTACAAATGGGTGAACACTTGACTGTTGCAGCAGGTGCGGTGCTTTTAATGGTGTTTGATGCTCCTGCTTATATAACACATACCTTAACAAATTGACACGAAAAAAAATAAACTCTACAATGTAGATTGTAGTAAATTCGTGGAGGAATGATGAAATATAAATTGATAGGGCTTCTAATCGCAATATCAATGACTTTTGCCGGTGCTCAAGCAAATCCCGCTGTAGGAGATAGAGTTCCGTTAAAGCAAGGTGAGCTTTCAACAAAAGAAAAAGTTATAATCGTTCCTGCCTCTACTATTATGACAGTGCTTACGACATATGAATTGAATTCAAATGCTCTATTGGCAGGTCAAACCGTTTCTGTTGTACTTCCTGAAAACTTTTTTTATAACGATATTTTGATTGCTCCAAAAGGTAGTGTCTTGACAGGTAATGTAATAGAGGTTGAAAGAGCAAAACAAGACGGTACTGATGGAAAATTACAATTAAGATTTTCTGTAATAACAACGCCTTATGGTTTGCAAATACCAATTGTCGCTGTTGTTAAAACAGAAGATTTATCAGGTATTTTGGTAGGCAAAAGCGATAAAAAAGAAGTTGTAAAGGTTTCACAAGCTAATACAAAACCTCGTAAATCTAAATCAACTAATCAGAATACGAATGTTTTAAAAACGGTTTGGAATTTGGGTGAAAATGTTGTTATTCCGATAAATACAAAGTTTGATATAGTTTTATCTCAACCAATAACAATTACTCCTTAAAAAGAATAGTAATACAAAAATTAGAAACTAAGGGGATTTTTAATTCTTATTCAGATGTAAATAATATATAAGATTTTAAAAAAGGTAGAAAATGTCAATATTAGGAAATTTAAACAATTTAACAGAAGATGAACCTCAAAATGGAAGTTTTAAGGTTCCGAAAGTTGCAAAAAATGATGATGAAAAATCAGGTTTAAGTTTAAAAAACTGTATAATGGTTGTTTCACCGGCTATTCACGTATTAACCGTGTGTTTTGCCGTTGTCGTAGGCTTTATTTTATTGTTATTAGGGATAAACTTATCGTTACTTAATCCGCCTCAAAATAAGCCTCAAGATATTGAATTTGTTCTTGTAGATAAAGAACAAATGCCAATTAATAAAAATACAAAATATAGAGCAGACAGAAATTCAAAAGCAAGTGGAAAGCATAATCCTAAGAAAAAAGTTTCTATGCCTTCACAAGCCAGTAAAAAAGCTCCTACTGCGGTTAGTTCAACACAGCAGTTGGTAAAAAAAGTTGCTAAGCAACAAGTTCAACAAGCAAAACAAGTAACAAAAACAAAACCTGTTCAAAAGCATGCGTCTCCGACTCATGCACCTAAGCAAGCCGCTACTCCGACAGCAGCACCAAAACCTGTAATGCCTACAGCTAAGCCTTCTTATGCACCTCCAAGTGCACCAAAAATAAATACTACGGCTAAAGCTCCAATAGGATTACCGGCACCTCCAACATTAAATACAGGTAAATCTTATTCAACAGGACCTGTTGGCGGTAGTGGTTCTAAATCAAGTGTATATGGATCTTCAGGTTCAAGCAGAGGAACTTTAGCGTCTGCCGGTTCTACCGGAAGTAGAGCAGGTTCCGGTTCTGCAGGTAATGCCGGTCCGGGTGGAAATCCAAATGGACCTTGGGGGGTTGACGCTTTAAGAGAACCTAACTTTGCTCCTTATATGAGAGAATTACAAAATAGAATAAAATATAACTGGGATCCGCCAAAAGGTAACGAAAGTAAAAGAGTTGTATTGTTATTCAGAATTGCTAAAAACGGACAATTATTGTCTAATAAAGTTTCTAAATCTTCAGGTTTAGCTGCAGCTGATAGAGCTGCCCTAAATGCGGTAGAAGTTACTGCACCATTTAGACCTTTACCTGCTGAATTTAAGGGGCAATACATAGATATCCAATTTACATTTGACTACAATGTTTTTGGTGCTACAGGTTATTAAAAGTTAAGAAAATAAATATTTAGTACGACATAAAAAAGAGGAAAAAATTATGGAATTATTATTACATTCAATTCAATTAGATTGGCCGGTATTATTACCAATTTTAATATGTTCAATCTTGGTGGTAGCGGTAGCTATAAATAGATGGGCTTATTATCAAAAAAATAAAAGAGACGTTGTTGAGTTTATTCCAAAATTACAAAAAGAATTATTAAAGAATAATTTGAATGGTGCTCAAAATCTTGCAGTATCGGTTGGTGGCGTTGTCGGTGAAGTTACTGAAGAAGCAGTAAGAATATTTGCTGAGCAAAAAAGCGGTTTTTCAAGATCTTTTGATATCGCTGCAAACTTAGCAACAAGAAAATTAGAACATCATTTAACTATCTTAGGTACAATAGGTGGTGTAGCTCCATTTTTAGGTTTGTTTGGTACAGTTGTTAGAATTTTATATACATTCCAAGATTTGGCTGTACAAGGTAACCAATCTGCAGCAGTTGCAATGGGTATCGGTTCTGCTTTGATAGCTACTGCTTTCGGTCTTGGTGTTGCTATTGTTGCAGTTATATTCTATAACTCTTTCCAAGCAATAGTTAAACGTTATGAAGATGATTTTCAACTTATTAAGTTATTATTCTTAAGTTTTGTTGACGGTGAAGAAGCTGCTAAACAACAACTTAAATCTATGTAAAGTAAAAGGATTAGGAAATTAAAATGGCTATATCAACAAGTAAAAAAGGAAAACTTTTTACAGAAATAAATATTACACCATTAACTGATATCTTTTTGGTTTTGCTTATAATTATGATGGTTGTTGCACCTACTTTTCAGTCTATGGATAATTCTATAAATGTACCTGAGATTAATAGTGGCATAACTATAGAACAAAAAAATGCAACAATATCTATAACAAAAAATGGTGAAATGTTTTTGAATGGAACACCAATATCTGAAAGTAACTTAACAAGTGAATTGGTAGCGTTAAAACCAAAACTGGAAAAACCGGAAGTAGTTGTAAAAGCTGATGCGCAAACAAAAAGTTCTGAAATAATGAAGGTTATGAATTCTGCTAAAGAAGCTGATTTTGAAAAGTTAATTGTAGCAGGTGAACCTTTAAGCAAAAAAGATCAAAAAGAACTTGCAAAAGCGATGGAAGCTAATCAAGAAAGTGAATCAATAAACCTTCCTCAAGATAATAATATCGAGGACTGGTCAGAATAGGAAATTAATAAAATGGCAATGAGAGATTCTTTTAACGAAATTAATATAACTCCATTAACGGATATATTTTTAGTTTTATTGATAATTATGATGGTAATAGCTCCATTATTGGACCAACAAGGTTTAAATTTAGCTGTTCCGGATGTCGTTAAACAGGAAGATTTAAAAGATGCTAAACTCATAACCGTCTTGGTTACTAACGATAATAAATATGTTATTAATGATGAAGAAGTATCAGAAGATAATTTAGAATCAACGATAAAACAAATGTTACCGGATAATCCCGATGGATTAGTTATTCAATCAGAACCTGATTCTGTCCACGGTACTGTCGTAAAACTAATGGATAAAGCCAGAAATGCCGGTGTTAAAAATGTCTCTGTAATTGAGGGGTAATATTTAAATATTATAAACTTTTATGTTGTTTATATAAAAAAAAGACTGACATTTTCATGTCAGTCTTTTTTTTATTGGTATAAAACTATTTTCCGTTAACAACAGTTTTGAATTTTTTACCAGCTGAAAATGCAGGAACTGTTTTAGCAGGAATTTTAATTTCTTTAC
>CACZSH010000035.1 GCA_902783785.1 uncultured bacterium
ACCACGAGAATCATTAATTAACTCTTTATACTTATCTGAGCCAACCACATAATCAGACAAAGTATCTGCATTGTATTTTTCTTTAAATGTATTATAAACATCTTGAGAAGGCGTAATTAAAGATAACGCTCCAACGTATAAAACACCTGATGCACCTATAACGACACCACTCGGAGATACAAAAATAGCGTGTTCGTTATAGAAATTACCGTTTTGCATGGTACTTAAAATACCATTAATATTTACTTGGCTATTGACAAGATTTATAAATTTGTCATAACCAAGAGTGTATATTAAGTTTGCAACATCACCTTCCGATAAATTGAAGTTATTGTATTGTCTAAATTGTGTAGTTCCTGAAAATTTTTGTCCCTCAATGTTATAAACATTATGTCCGCCTTGCTGAACAGGATTAACGCCCGAAATATCAGATGCTAACACAAATGGTGCGGTATTAAAAAATACCATCATAAAACAAAGTAAAGCAGCAATTATGCGCTTACAAAAAATATTATTCGACATATGCATATTTCCAATTAATTGTATTCGTAGATAGTCTGGCTAGATTATAAGACTATACAATTATTATTACACGTTTCTCTTGTACTAAACTAACACCTGTATTAAAAATTTACACTATTTATAACTGCTAAATATATCTTAATATTTTTTGATTTTAGTAAAATTTTATGTTTAAAATTGTTGCAATGAAGATAGGAAAAAGATTTTTTTGTATAATCGCATTTTGTGCACTGGTTTGTTGTGGAGAAGTCAAGGCAGATGAGTTTATTAATCCTGCAGTTATAGCTCCTGCCGGAACAATAAACACGCACGATATGGAAACATTAAAACGTTTTGAACAAGAAAGACAAGAACAAAAAGACTTTCAAGATTATCAAAAAAATAATGAAAAAAAAGAAAAAGTAAAAAAAGAAAAAAAGATTAAAGCAAAAGTTGAAAAAGCAAAGATAGACGAATACGCAACAAAAGGTGTTTATATTGAAAATATTGAAGTAAGCCCCAGTGAAATATTAACGGAAGAAGAAATTAAGGAAATTCTTGAAGATTATACACAAACAAATCTTACTTTTGAAAATTTACAAGAAATAGTACAAAGAATTAATAAATTATATCAAGAAAAAGGTTTTATAACAGCAAGAGCATATCTACCCGAACAAACAATTGAAAACGAAACTGTTAAAATTGAACTTTTGGAAGGTAAAGTCGGAGAACTTAAAATTACCGGTAATAAGTGGACTCGTACAAAGTATATAAGAGATAGAATCAATGCAAAAGAAGATTCTATCTTTAATATTATAGAGCTTGAAAAAGATATGACTCTTTTTAACCGCTATACTGACGGTGTTGATTTAACAGGTGACCTTAATAAAGGTGCTAAAAGACTTGGAACAACAGATATCGAACTAAAAGTTCACGAAAAATCTCCATTTCATATAACGGCGTTATTGGATAATGCAGGCCGTGATACTATTGGTAAAGTAAGAGGTGGTTTAATACTTCAGGACGATAGTTTGTTCGGAATGAGAGATAAATTAACTATTGGGGCTTATGCATCAAGATATTCCGTAACACCATTTGCCGATTATAATATTCCTGTCAATAAAAAAGACGGTAGAGTAGGTTTTTCTTTTTCATCAAGTAATTCTAAAATAGGTTATGGACCGTACAGAGATTTTAATATTAAGAGCCGTTCTCAAAATTATTCATTATACTTTAATCAACCAATTATCAGAAAACCATATATGGAGTTATCAAGTTTAACTTCTTTAGAATATAAACAGGCAACAACAAGTTTTGACGGAGAAGATTTACACACAGACAGAATTCCTACCGTAAAAACAGGTTTAAATTTCAGATATGATACAAAAAGAGGTATTTGGTATTTAAACCAAAGCGTAGGTTACGCAATGCCATTATTTGACAGAGCTATAAACTATGTAAAAATAGAGGGCAGCGCATTAAGATTGCACGATTTTGGACATGGTGTTGTCGGACAAATAAGAGCAAATTATCAGGTTATACCAAAAGATGATGTGCCATATGCAGACCAATTTACAGTAGGTGGTCTTGCAACAGTCAGAGGTTATTCAGAAGGTCTTTTAATAGGCCGTTCAGGTTATGTCGTTAGTGGAGAACTTTTATTTCCAATTGCACCAAGAACAAGAGTCAGCAAGAAAACAAACGAAGTTAAAAACTTTATAGGCAGTTATGTAAAAGGGTTTGTATTCTGTGACCACGCAATGGTATTTCCTTACAAAGGAACAGGTTTGGGTGCAGAAGGATATAACCACGATGATATTTTGTTAAGTATGGGCTTTGGCACAAGAATAACGCTTCCTGGAGATTTATCTCTAAGAATGTCTTGGGGTATTCCTTTAATGAGAAATAAATTTGAATCAGCTCCAACTTGCGGGAGATTTCATATTGAATTGAGTTTATCTCCTGACTTTGATATGCTTGTTAAATTGAGAAAACCTAAAACTGAAAAATTATAATTATAAAATATATAATAGTACATGTAAGTATAATTTTGTAATAAGTCAATTTTACATATTTCTAAGAAATTTTACATTTTATTGTTTTCAGACTTAACTATATTAAAATATTTAATTCCACTCTAATTTGGTATACAGAATAAGATATAAACAACTATGAAATAGAAATTTGTTTTACAAATTCAGTGTTTTAAGTTTATTTTTTAACTTATTCTAATCTTTGAATGCATATAACTCTTTATCTTTATTCAGTTATGTTAAAAATTATTTGTTAAAACACATCACAAAGTTGTTATTTACTTTTTTAATGTATAATAAAGAATGAAATTGGAAGGTATAGAATATATGAAGAAAATTTTAATGACAGGGATTACTGGCCTTGTAGGTGCAGGATTTGCAACCAATTTATTAAGAAATAATCCGGATTATGCTATTGTCTCTCTTAGCAGAAGTTTCGGTAATAAGTCAGGCCTTGACAGATCTAAAGAAATAATAAAAGAACAATGCGAAATGGATAATAAAACAGATGCTGAAGAATTACTTTCTCGTATTGAAATAGTTGAAGGAACTTTGGAAGATTTTCCTGAAGCTGAAATGTTATCAAAAGGTCCTTATGATACATTCTTTCACTGTGCAGCCAGCGTTAATTTAGGAAAAGATCCTGATAAAAAAACATATAATACTAATTTCTATGGTACTAAATCTGCGCTTGCTCTTGCAAAAAAACTTGGATTAAAAACATTCCACTATGTTGGAACAGCTTATGTCGCAGGTAAGAGTGATGGGGTTGTTATGGAAGATTCAATGCCAGCAACAGATTGGAATAATTCATATGAAAAAAGTAAATTTGATAGTGAAAAGCTTGTAAGAGAATCTGGGTTTGACTATACAATATATCGTCCGGCAATTATCGTAGGTAAACTTTCTGATGGCGTAATAAGAAAACCTCTTGCGTTTTATCGAATACTTGAATTTTTGGCTCACGTAAAAATAAACGGCTGTAAGAAAGCGGGATTACCTTTAAATGATCAATTTAGTACAAATTTAAGAATTGCTGCAGGAACTTCTGATAAAATATATTTTGTTCCTCAAGACTATGTTCAGCAAACAATAGCAAAATTATTTGTTCTACCTGTTTGTAACAGAACATATCATTTAACTGGAATGTCGCCTGTTTCAACCCAAATGATTTCAACCGCAGTCTGTGAAGCACTACAAACAACAGGTCTTTGTCTAGTTGATGATGTTGAAAATCCTTCAAAAGAAGAAAAATTAGTTCAACGTATGCTTGATGATTTGCTACCATATTTTAAATCTAATATAACTTTCGATAATACAAATGTTATAAATGCGTTGGGTAAAGAAGTTCTTGATTGGAAATTGGATTTAGATTTTTTAAGAAAAATGGTACATGCATATTATAAAGAACATAATCCTGAGTTGTTAAAATAAAATAAGAAAGATCTAAAATAATGTCACAAACACTACTTCAAGATAATTTTGAAAAATTAACAACTAACAATTTAATGGTTTCGGTTATTATTCCAACTCATAAACCGAATATAAAGTATTTTTCACGTTGTTTTGATTCTATAAAAAATCAAACGTTTGAATTTTGTAATATAGAAGTCATTATTGTTGTTCATAACACTAATGAACATTTTTTTAATGAAATAAATAATTTAGTGAAAGATTATGATAATGTTAAACTTTTAAAGTTGAATAACAATAAACATTCTGCTTCTAGCCCAAGAAACTATGGTATGAAATTTGTAACTAATAAATATGTAACTTTTTTAGATGATGATGATGCTTTAAAAGAAAATTTTATTAAAGATTCTTTAAATTATATGAAAAATAACAATGTACAGTTTGTTTCTTATGCCCGTGAAAATATACGTGATGACCACAATATTGTAAGTATAAAATATAATGAACTTGAAACAATAATAAATAAAGAAATCGTTTATAATATTAATAAAAATGCAAATAATATTCCTTTTGAACAAGCTGTTTTTGTTACAGGGAAACTGTTTGATTTTGATTTTATAAAAAAACATCATATTTTATTTAATGAAGATATTCCAGTTTTTGAGGACTTTTTATTTGTATCAGAAGTTATAAAACATTCAAAGTATGTATGTGTTCATCCTCATATTTTGGGATATTACTATCACCTCAATGAAGACAGTATAGTTAATAATTTAAATCGTACAGATGCTGATATATTAAATTGTGTGGAAGGAATTTTAAATATTATAGAAACAATAAAATCTTCACAATATCTCTCAAAAATAGAGCTTAGCGAACTTATTGCTTATGTTGGGGTTACTATGTTTTCATCAATTAATATCTCTTATTCAACAAGATGCAAAGTTCGGGATTTAATGCAAAAATATATAAAATTATTGTGGTTTGTTGATAAAAATAACATGTACGCAAAAAACAGAAGCAAAATGAATTACAAGATTATGGAAACAGAGATAAAATATCCAATGATAGCTTATGTTATATCTAAGGCCTTAAAACTATTAAGAATAAATCCAAAATTATTGGTAAGTTTTTTTACAAATACATTTGATTAAATTTTTACTATTTATATTTCTATAAGTATAAAAGTACCAAAAATTATTTTTTAGCAATAATTACCTGCACGCATTCATTACTCACCTTTCTAAATAAATCAAGCCAAAATTAAGCATTTTTACTGTTTTTATAAAATAGAGTTTTGACAAGAATAATAATGCTTTTAAACATTTTGAACAAAAACCTGAATCAGTAAAACATTAAAGTAATTACACACAGATCACACACAAAAAAAGGAATTGTATTTCTACAATTCCTTAAAACTTGCTCCAGGCCAGACTTGAACTGGCACTGAGTTATTCGCCCAATCGGATTTTAAGTCCGACGCGTCTACCGATTCCGCCACTGGAG
>CACZSH010000036.1 GCA_902783785.1 uncultured bacterium
AAGCATCTTTACTAATGGCCCAAATGTGTCAGGCACTAAAATTCTTCTATATACTCCTGACAATAATGATTGAACATTTGGTGATTTGTCTTCGTTAAATTTAGAAAATGTTCCATAGTACATTTTATCTACACCTTTAACATTTTCTGCAGCCATTGAATTTGCTATATATAAACCTTCACAAACTTCTCCTTCATCTTTTGCATTATTTAACATCTCTGTCAATGCAGGAATTGCTTTTTCTCTCGCATTTACAAATAAATCTACCTTTTCTTGGTCAAATTGACAATAAGGTTTTTCTTTTGTTGCTAAAATTGGTTTTTTGAATTCTCTATCTTTTGGTAATTCAAATTTATCTTCCTTCTTATCTGCTTTTTCTACAACATTAACTTCGTTTTTTACTTCAACTTTTTCTGATTTTTTTTCAAAAACATCTGTTTCAGGTTGGTTTAAATTTACTTTTGAAATCGGTGCTATCGGATTTTGAACAGCACTTTTAAACGCAAATTTTTGAAGAGGTTTTACACTCATAAAATTGTTGATTGAATTAATTTTCATTTTGTTTTCCTTTTCCCTTTATATTTAATCTACTCTACTTTATCTTTGTTTTTTAAACTTTTTTGAAATGCATCTCTTATGTATTCAATTACAGCTCCGCCAACTTCTTCATTAGGATCATAAGAAATATCTTTGTGCGGTTGTTTGATATTATCAAACATTGTTTTTACCAATGGCCCAAAGGCGTCAGGATTTAATGTTTTTCTATAAAATCCCGATAAGAAAGTCTGAACATTCGGAGATTTATCTTCGTTGAATTTTGACATTCTAAAATACATTCTGTCCATATTCTTTGTACCAACTTCCGCCATTTGGTCTGCAATGTAAATACATTCTGTTTTTTCGGCTTCGGTTTTTGCATTATCAACAAGTTTGGCCAATTTTGGGATGGCAAGTTCTTTGTTCCGAACAAATGAATCAACTTTTTCATTATCAAAAATAGCAAAAGGGCGAGTTTTTGTAGGAAGCTCACATGGTTTGTAAGCTTTTGCTGTAAACTCTTTTACTATTCTATCTGTTGTATATCTAAGCGGTTGAATCATTTCGTTTCTTCTTTTTATTCCTATTTTTCTTTTTCTTTTCTTCCTTCACTTCGTCAAAACTCTTAAGCGTTTTGGCTATTTTGTTGTATATATCGTGTAAGAATGTTCTTGCTTCAAATGTCCGTTTCGATGCGTCTACGGCTTTTTCTTCTTCAGCTTTTTCAGGATTATAAATACCAAAAAGCGAGAATATTTTTTTCTTAGCATCCTTTATGCTATCGGAGACTTTTTTCGCTATTGCATTCTTTAATTCTCCGAACATAGCATTTAATTTATCCTGAATATCCGTAAATTTGTTCATTATATTATTCGCAAATTTCATAATATTGTTAGGTATATTTTTTACAAAATTTGCGGCAGGAATTAAAACTTTGTTAAATAAAACTTGTGCAGGCTTTGCAAGAAAGCTTTGACTTTGTGCCAATTGAGATGCAATTACAGCAAGTTTTTGACTAACAGCTAACATTTGTGATTCAAATTTAGCAACAGCAAGAAGTCTGTTTTGATAAGCTTGTTCGTTTTGTTGAGCTCTTAATTTTTGAGCTCTTAGCATTGCGCCGATTGCAGCACACTCATTCCAACTCATTTCACCTGGCTTTGCACTAAAATCTGCTTTTTTAGCTCCGCCTCCCATGCCTCCTGAGCAAATAGGACAAGCACTTGGAGGTAATCCGTGAGGACACAAACCTCCTGATGGTTTATTCGTTTGTACTGCCATTGGTGATGCCATTAAAACACTTCTTTAAGACTAACGATTCTACTAAGTGCCAATTTTTCGATTTTATTACAGGGTAAAATATAACTTGGGATAGTGTATATTGCCTTACTTTGCTCGAAGATTGGCTAATTTAAGTATTCCGGCTTTTACGGCTGCGGCACAGCTGAAGATATTCACTTCATTTCCTTATGCTCTAATATTATTTTAAACATGTTTTTTTTACAATAAGACTATTGTGTAATGTTAAAATTTCTTAAAAAATAAGCTTAACATTTCTGCCTTTATTTAGTAGATGTTGTATCATTAGCATACTATGGAAGATTTATATCAACACGTACCACCAACGAAATTAAGAAATAAAGATGAAAAATTTGCACCTGCAAAAACATCTGCATTTTGGCTTTTTGTTGCAGATTATGTATTTTTTCATATGATGGAAAACAGATTTTTTGCGTTTAGATACAAAAATGCAGATAAAGTATTCCATAGAGATACTTCTGTTCCGACAATACTTTTTGCACCACATACAAACTGGTGGGATGGTCTTGTGGGATATAATATTTGCAGAAGAATTTTTAAAAAAGAAATAAGAATTATGGTTGAAGAACTAAACCGTTTTCCTCTATTGAGAAGATGCGGAGCTTTTTCTGTCAACAAAAAATCACCGCAAGCATCTATGGAAGCTTTAAAATTTGCTGTTCAAGAAATCGGTGATTTGAATAACTTTTTATATATATTTCCTCAAGGTATTATTATGCCTCCAAATTACAGACCAATTGAGTTTCAAACAGGTTTAACGTATATTGCCCAAAACGCTGTAAAAAAATATGGTAAAGTTAATTTGATACCTGTTGCTGTTAATTATGCATTTTTGAGAGCAAATAAACCTGAAGTTCTAGTAGATTTTCAGGATATTATTACTTTAGAAGATTCAAAAGTTGATAGAAAAGAGTATACAAAATACTTAGCAGATGTACTTACAAAAGGTTGCGATAAACAGCTGGAAGAACTTTCAAAAGGTGAATTGGAAGCTTATGACACACTTTACCAAACACCTTTACAATGGTATAGAAAAATTGAACAAAGACTTAAAAAGTTAGAAATTCCAGGTTCAGGTGTTTAATAAAAAAAAATATAATAATTAAGACTCAAACAAACTATTAATTTTATTAGTTATATCTTGAGGATCTATTTCATTAGTAACCTTGTTTATATCTTGTGCAATTTGATACAACTTAGCAGCCTCAATCTTGTCGCCAATAACTGTAATAGCTCTAGCAAGATTAAAGTGAGCTAATGCGTAATTTGGATTACACTCAATTGACTTTTTAAATAACTCAATAGATTCAGGAACTCGACCTAAATCATCAAGATAAATTACACCTAAATTGTTATAAGCTATATCATAATTAGGATCATTTTCAATTGCCAAGTTATATTCTTTGATAGCCTCATCCGTATCACCTTTACCCCAATGCAAGAAACCTAAATTACAATGAATTTTTGCGTTTGTTGGGTCTAAATCTAATGCACTTCTATAAACAGTTAAAGCATTTTCATAATCTTCTTTATCATAAAAAGCTGAACCTAAATTTATATAAATATCAATGTCTTCCGGAGTTAATAAATAAGCACTTTGATAAGCACTAATAGCAGCATCTAAATCTTTTTTGTTTTCTTGGTAAACAAAACCTAATGTCTGAGTTATAACAGAAGTCCAAACTCTATTGGGATTTAGCGTAATTGCAGATTGATAATGAGAAATAGCTTCTTTCACCTCACCTTTAACATAATACAAATTAGCTAAATTTGAGTGAAATTCAGGCATTGTCGGCAATATAGTAATTAATTTTTGATAAGTTTCTATTGCACTATCATAATCGCCTTGCTCTTCATAAGCTTGACAAAGATGACGATATGCAGGAATATTTAAGCTATCTATCCAAATTGCCATTTTATATTCAGTGATAGCATTATCATATTGACCTATTGTTCTATATATATCACCTAAAAGACAATACAACGGTGTAAAACCGGGAGCTTTCTCAATAGCATCTATGTATATATCAATAGCCTGATCCAAACCTTTTGTTTGAACCATATAATATCCTTTTACCAAAACAGGTAAAAATTTCAAATATGACAAAGATTTTAATAAATTTTTAATGGCAAAATGATCAAACGGTAAAGTTATAAACGCCATAAAATATTCCCATTTCGAAGCCCACCAACGTAATGGATTTCTGTGAGCAGATATTTTATAAATATTATGCA
Organism: uncultured bacterium; assembly: GCA_902783785.1. Taxonomy (GTDB): domain Bacteria; phylum Cyanobacteriota; class Vampirovibrionia; order Gastranaerophilales; family Gastranaerophilaceae; genus UBA791. The sequence goes on from CACZSH010000036.1 coordinate 4,093, forward strand.
AAAGACTATGAGCCGAAGAACTTGTTAAAGGTGCATATTTTATCGCTTTCTTTGCATTAAATACCGCTTCTAAAAATCTTGCTTTCTTCGTATATGTTTCCGCCAATAAATAGTAAGCTTTTCCCAAATTAGGATTCTGACTTATTGCTGTATTTAGATAATTTATAGCCTTATCCAAATCTCCCTTAAAATATTGCGCTTGACCTATTTTAAAATAAATTTCAGAAGAATTTATATAAGTTTCTAAAGCTCTTTGATATTCAGTAATAGCTTCATCTATGTATTGATACGTATTAGAAATATCCAAGTGCCATTCTAAATACAAATCACCTAATTTAATATGCAAATCAGCATTAGTAGGTTCGGATTGCAACTTCAACTGACATTGTTCAATTTCTTGTTGAACTTTGCTCTTTTTGCTTTTTCCGCTAATTTGTCTGTCTAAATTTTCTAATGTATGTTTTTTCATTTGCTAATCCGATTTTCTATTAAGAATACCTTCTATTTTAAAACATGTTTTAACAATTTTGTCTTTATCATCGTCAGAAATTTTAGTAAACTTAATACAATATTGATTTTCAGGCAAATCGTTATTTTCTATAACTACGCCTTGTGCAATTATTATATCATCAAAAAGATTAATTTTAAAAGTAATCGTTTTTTGATAAGGTATTTTAACCTTTGACACAATCTTTAAACCGCCTCCACCAATATCAATTGTTTCTGCTTCAATAGTATTAGTTTCAAATTCACAAGATAATGGTGCAGCAAACTCAACCATATCTTCGCTTTTAAAATTTTGCAAAGGTTTCGCACTAATTAATTCATCATACTCACAATCTACAATCGTCTCTATTGGAACCCTTGTATGAACTCGTCTTTGTAAAATACTGGCAAATTCTTCATTATACTCTATTGTAAAAGAATCATCAACAGGAGAATTTAAAATAACTGACGTATATAATAAAACACCTAAACGAGTATAAATCTTTGTATTAATTTCTTCACCTTCTTGAAGATAATCAAGATTTTCTTCCCAATCTTGAGGTTGAGTTAGAATAAGCCTATCCGGATAAACCTCTTTAATATAAGAAGAAATAGCTTTTGCTCCATTAGGTGTATTTAATAAAATACTTATTTGCTGATTTACTTGAACGTTTGCCATAAGTTTATTTTAAATAATATGAGTAAAAAAAGCAACTTTTTATAGTATAATTTTTGTATGGAAATAAATATTATAAAAAATAAAATAAGTAAACTTAAGGAGTGTCTTTGACACGGAAAAACTTACACAAGACTTAAAAGAGATTGAAAACAAACTCCAAAGTCCTGAATGCTGGTCAAATCAGACACTTGCAAACGAACTTGGACAAAATTCAAAAGAAATAAAAGAAACTCTTACAAACTTTACCCGATGGGAAAGTTTAGTTTCAGATGCAGAAATAGCCCAGGAATTAGAAGATGAGGAATTAATAAAAGAATCTGAAGAAAAACTAACTCAGTGCGAAAAAGAAATTGAAAGTTTTGAAATAAAACTCATGTTAAGCGGAGAATATGACGAAGCAAATGCCATTTTGACAATAAACGCAGGAGCAGGAGGAACTGATGCTCAGGATTGGGCAAATATGTTGCTAAGAATGTACACACGCTGGGGAGAAATAAAAGGTTATAAAACAGAATTATTGGATAAATCTGATGGCGAAGAAGCCGGAATAAAATCCGCAACAATAAAATTAACCGGAAAATATGCCTACGGATATGCAAAAGCAGAAAAAGGCGTACACAGATTAGTAAGATTATCACCTTTCAATTCAAGCAATAAAAGACAAACAAGTTTTGCTTCTCTTGAAGTTTCGCCAATAATTCCCGACTTTGAAAAGAAAATAATAATACCTCCAGAAGACCTTGAAATAGATACAATGCGTTCAGGCGGAGCAGGAGGACAAAATGTTAACAAAGTAGAAACAGCTGTTAGAATAGTCCATAAACCAACAGGAATAGTGGTTCGTTGTCAGCAAGAACGTTCTCAATTACAAAATAAAGAAAACGCCATGCAAATACTTGCATCAAAATTACTTGAAATAAAACAACAAGAACACGAAAAAAAATTGGCAGAATTAAAAGGTGAAGTTTTTGACATAAATTTTGGCTCACAAATTCGTTCTTATGTCTTTCATCCATACAAAATGGTAAAAGATCATCGAACAAATTTTGAAACAAGTGATGTAGACAGTGTTATGAATGGTAATATTGATAGCTTTATAGAAAGTTTTCTTAAAGCTAAGCAATAATATAAACACATGAAATTTTATTTAGCAAAAATTTTAAGTGTATTAAATACCAATTTATATATATAAAGACAAAAAAAAAACTCTCTTTCGAGAGTCTACTTCTTTTATATGTCCTAATTTTTATTTAGTGTTATGTGTTATATGTTTAGGAGTTTATATGAGAGTAAATGTATTAGTGTTTTAACAACACTTTTAAAATCCACTCTTATATATTACTCTTAATATTTTTCTAAGTCAACAATTTGTTTTTATTATTTTTTGCAATTTTCCAAAACGCAATAATAGTGTCAAAAACACACTTTACAAAAGTTAACATTCTTTTTCTTAGGGCTTTATTTCGTTAAAAATTAAGAAATTAACATTCATTCAAAATATTCTTATAGAATATTAAAGTTTAAATCAGAATTCAGGTTAAATCTTCATATTGTATTCATCAAATAGGCGTTTTTGTTCAGCTTTAAGATTTTTCAAAAATTCTTTATCTTTAGCAACAATCTTTTGTGCTACAACAACAGCTTGAGAGGCATCTTCTGTTTGCGCTACAATTCCGTTATATTTCGGAGCTATTTTTAGTGCTGTATGTAATTTACTTGTCGTAACGCCTCCTATCATTATTGCAGCTAATTTTTCTCCCGATTTTTCAAGTTGTTCCGCAACGGTTATCATTTCTTCCAATGATGGAGTTATAAGACCTGAAAGTGCTATAATATCTGCTTTTTCCTTTGTTGCTGCTTTTAATATATCACTACAGTTTACCATTACTCCCAAATCTATTACTTCAAAGTTATTGCAGGTTAAAATAAGATTTAAGATATTTTTCCCAATATCATGAACATCACCCTTTACGGTTGCAAGTACTATTTTCCCTAATTTTGTTTTTGAATTGTCTTTTTTTAGATATTGTTTTAAATAATCAACAGCCTGTTTCATTATTCTTGAACTTTTTACAACTTGAGGTAAAAACATTTTGCCTTCGCCAAAAAGTTTTCCTATTTCGTTCATTCCATCCATCAAGTGTTTTTCAATAATTTCTAACGGAGAAAAATCCTTTAACGCTTCATCTAAATCTTGTTGCAAAAATTCTGCATTACCTTTGATTAGTGCATATTGTAACCTTTTTTCAACAGATTGATTTCTCCATTCCAGATTATCTTTTTTATGTGTTGATGTTGTATTATCAAGAGTTTGTGCATATTCTAAAAGTTTTTCTCCGGCTTCATCATTTCTGTTTAAAACAACATCTTCTACAAGAGTACGTAATTTAGGTTCTATTTCATCATAGATTTCAAGCATTCCCGCATTTACAATACCCATTTCAAGTCCTGCGTTTATTGCATGGTATAAAAACACACTGTGAATGGCTTCTCTTACTCTGTTCAAACCTCTAAAAGAAAACGATATGTTACTTATTCCTCCAGAAACCATTACTTGAGGGTATTTTTCTTTTACTAACTTGGTTGACTCAATAAACGATATTCCGTTAATATTATGTTCTTTTATTCCTGTTGCAAGCGGAAAGACATTGAGGTCAAAAATTATATCACAAGGTAAAATTTTAACTTTTTCAGTTAAAATTTTATAAGCCCTATCTACTATTTCAAGTCTTCTTTCCGTTGTTGATGCTTGTCCTTTTTCATCAAATGCCATAACAATCATTGATGCACCCAAGGATTTTATAAACGTTGCGTGCTCAATAAATTTTTCTTCACCCTCTTTTAAACTTATAGAATTAACAATTGCTTTTCCTTGAATACATTTCAATCCAGCCTCAATAACATTAAATTCAGAACTGTCAACCATTATAGGGACTTTTGCAATATCTGGTTCTGATGCTACAAGATTTAAAAATTCAACCATTTCAGCTTTAGCGTCAATTAATGGCATATCAAAACTTATATCAATAATATTTGCACCGTTTTCTATTTGTTGACGAGCAATATTTAAAGCTTCATCATAATTTTTTTCCTGAATTAAGCGTGCAAACTTTTTAGATCCTGTAACATTTGTTCTTTCTGCAACTATGGCAAATTTTTGATTTTCATTAAGAGAAAAAGGTTCAAGTCCTGTAAAAGTAGGCTTTGTTCCAATTTTAGGAATTTGTCGGGATTTATATTTTTTTACGGCTTCTGATATTGCTTTTATGTGTTCAGGGCTTGTACCGCAACAACCTCCGCAAATATTTACGCATTCTTTTTTTGCTAAATATGCATAACCTTTTGCCATATCGTCAGGTGTATCCGTATATTGTCCGAAAGCGTTAGGAAGTCCTGCATTTGCGTACAAGCTAATATAACAATCAGCTATTTTTGATAATTTTTCAATATGCGGTATCATATCTTCTATGCCAAGAGCACAATTTATACCGACAGATATTGGATTAAACGGTTTTATGCTGTAATAGAAAGCTTCTAAAGTTTGTCCTGATAATGTTCTTGCTGATTTATCGGATAACGTTACTGATACCATTATCGGAATATCTTTATTATATTTTTCTAGGGATTTCTTTATCGCAAACAGTGCAGCTTTGGCGTTTAATGTATCAAAAATAGTTTCTACAAGAAAAACATCTATATCATTTTCAACCATAACATCAACTTGTTCTGTGTAAACTTCAACAAGTTCATCAAATGTTATATCTCTAAAAGCAGGATCTTCAACTTTTGGAGATATAGAAGATGTTTTGTTCGTAGGACCTATTGAACCTGCTACAAAACGAGGTTTTTCCTCGGTTGAATATTCTTGTGCTATTTCTTTTGCAATTTTTATGGATTGAAAATTTAATTCTTTTACATAATTTTCTAATTCATAATCCTTTTGAGAAATTTTATTAGAAGAAAAAGTGTTTGTTTCAATTATATCTGCACCTGCTTCAAGATAAGCTCTATGAATATCTTTTATTACATCCGGTCTTGTTATACTTAAAACATCATTATTCCCTTTTAAAGGAGTAGAACAATTTAGAAAAATTTCTCCTCTAAAATCTTCTTCTGTTAAAGTTCTTTTCTGAAGCATTGTTCCCATTGCTCCATCAAGAATTAAAATTTTTTCTTTTAAACTTTCTCTAAAACTTCCCATGTTGTAATGATGATAACATATTTTATAAAAATAGAATTAATTGTAATGTTTTATTAAAAAACGGTATAAAGCCCACTTTACAAAAATCTGTTTAACATGTATAATGCAAAAAGAAAGAAGGATTGTTCATGTCAATTATTAATACAGTAGCATTAATGCAAAATAGAGCAATGGCAAGTGATGCAACGTATAATATGATGACTAATAATCAAGCAAGATTAAATCTTATTAGTGGTTCTAATAATATGAATTTCTTTGGTCTTGCACAAATGGATAAGCAACTTTCAATGCAAAATTTGCAAAATCAGATGTTGATAAAAATGGCAGATGCATTTGAAAAAAATCATAGAGAAAAAACAAAAAAAGCAGAAGGTTTTGATACTTTTGCATAGTTTTTAAAATAGTTTTTATAGGCGGATTTTGATGTATTTCAAAATCCGCCTATTTATTTCTAAGCTCTAAAAGTTAACCCCTAACGTAAATATCATCTAATGTTTTAGGTAATTCATTAGGAATATAATTTTGTAAATATCCTATAACTTCTTCAGGAGTTTGTGCTAAATAATAATAGTAAGAAGATTTTGTTTGCGCAAATTTTTCTAAAATTATTTGTTCAAAAAATTCAAATAAATTATCGTAGAAATGATTTGTATTTAAAAATACTATGGGTTTGTTATTATATCCTAATATTTTTTGTACAATCATTTCAGAAACTTCTTCTAATGTTCCAAAGCCTCCTGGAAGTACAATTAATCCATCAGAAAGTTCGTCCATTTTTGCTTTTCTATCTCTCATATGTTTGGTTACAAAGTATTCATCATAAATGTTGTTATCTGAATGTTTACAAATTTTATCTAATTTTTCAGGTATAACTCCAATAATTTTTGCACCATATTCTTTTGCCGTCTTGGAAATTTCTCCCATTATTCCTAAAGATGAACCTCCATAAACAAGATTATATCCGTTTTTTGCAATTAATTCACCCATTTTTCTTGCTTCATCGTAATATGATTCTTCTAAACCATTACTTGCAGAACAAAACACACATATATTTTTCATATAAACTCCTATTCGTTTTTAAATCCTTCATCACATAAAAGATTTTCATTAGTACATGATGTTGTTGCTAACTGGTCACATCTTTCGTTGTATTCATGCCCGTTATGACCTTTAACCCATTCGTATTCTATTTTATGAGGCTTCATTGCTTCTATTAATCTTCTCCATAAGTCAACATTTTTAACAGGACTTTTGCTTGCGGTTTTCCAATTCTTGCTTTGCCAATTTTCGAGCCATTTGTTTTTTATCGCATCAACAAGATATTTGCTATCTGAATACAAAATCACTTCAGATGGTTTTTTTAAAGCTTCAAGCGCCACTATTGCCGCCATTAATTCCATTCTATTATTTGTAGTAAGTTCATATCCTTCTGTTAATTCTTTTTCATGATATTGTCCTTTTGAATCAACAAAAGTAAGAATTGCACCATAACCTCCTCTACCTGGGTTTGATTTGCAGGCTCCGTCTGTATATATCACAACTTTATTTTGTTTATCGTTCATATTTCACCTTTGTTCTTATTGTTTTTACTAAAATTATTTTTATAATAACATAATCTACATGAAGGGTAAATATTTGCTATTTTAGCTTTTTATATATAAATTTTTTTGAAGAATAAGATTAATTTATTTCATTTTAGTATAATTATTTTATGGAAATCTACACAGATTTTATTGAGAAAAAGAATTTGTCAATTGCTTTAGGTTTTTTTGATGGTGTTCATATTGCACATCAAAAACTTATTTCTAAAGCTGTTAGTTTTGCTAAAAAAAACAATTTAAAATCTGCAGTTATAACTTTTAAAACATCTCCTGCAGAGTATTTTAACAATGCAAAAACAAAAACTATTTTAACATTACAGGATAAGTTAAAATTTATTGAAAATATTGGAATTGATTATGCATTTGTGATTGATTTTAAGGATATTGCAAAAATTGAAGCCTATGAATATTTTAAAAACATATTAGTCAAAAACTTTTCTCCAAAAGCTATTGTAACTGGATTTAATCATACATTTGGGTATAAAAAAACAGGTAATGTAAAACTTTTAAAAGAATTATCAAATGAATTTGATTATGAATATTTTGAAATTAATCCTGAAACTATTGACAATGAAATTGTAAGTTCAACTTTGATAAAAAAATATCTGACAGATGGCGAAATTTCAAAAGCAAATAAATTGCTCGGTAAAAGTTTTTATGTACAAAACAAAGTTATAAAAGGTGAGCAATTAGGCAGAACTATCGGATTTAAGACTGCGAATTTAGTTTATCCAAGTAATATTGCAGATATAAAAAACGGTGTGTATGGCGCAAATGTTATTTACAATGGTAAAAAATACAATGGTATACTTAACTTAGGGGTTAAGCCTACTGTAACAAACTCAAATAAAAGGATTTTAGAAGTTAATATTTTTGATTTTAATGAAGATTTATATGGTAAAAATTTAATTGTTAAATTTGAAGAGAAAATTCGTGAGGAAAAGAAATTTTCTTCTATTGATAAATTAAAACTTCAAATAAAAAAAGATATAGAATTTTGGAGAGAAAAAAATAATGCTTAAAGTTGTAATAATCGGACATGGTGAAATGCTTGCAAATTTAATAGCAGGAGCTTTAGATGCAAAATGTAAAATTGTAGGTGTATTGAGATATGAAACAGTAAAATATAATTCTTTAAGAAATAAAATCAGAGATTTCGTAATTCCTACAGTAGATTACAGCTATATAAAAAGTTACAACCTTTATGACATTAAAGTAAAAAGTGTAAACAGTGAAGAATTTAAGAAAGAAATATTAAAATTAAATCCAGATGTAATTCTTGTTGGTACTTGGTGTGAAAAATTAAAAAAAGAAATTATAAATCTTCCAAAAATTGCATTTATAAATGCTCATCCGTCATTACTTCCAAAATTTAGAGGTCCAAATCCTTATTTAGAAGTAATAAGACATCAAGAAACAAAATCAGGTATAACCTTCCACCTAATGGACGAAAATTATGATTCGGGAGCTATTCTTCTTCAAAGAGAAGTAGAAATAAAAAAACACGATACCTCAAAAGAATTAAAGATGAGAATTATTTCAAAAGCAAGAGAAGCTGTGGGCGAACTTCTTTTAAATTTAGATGATGATTTTATTATTCCTCTTGTTCAAAATGAGGAAAGAGCAACATATTATCCAAATATTAAAGAAGAAGATGTAATGATTGATTTTGAAAAATCTGCTGATGAAATTTCTGCGCAAGTAAGAGCTTTTTACCCTTGGTATAAATGTTATTTCGAATACAAAAATCAATTCTTTACACCTGATGCTTATAAAATAAGAGTTATTGAACCGGAAAATGATAAATATAAAGATTTAAAAGCCGGAACAGTTGTTCATAAATGTTCAAGAAGCAGAGAATTGCAAGTCATAACAGGTGATAAAAAAATAATACAATTCGCACATGTAAGACTTTACGGAAAAATAAAAAGATTTTTCACAAGACCTTACATAAAGTTATTTGTTAAAGCTTTTGATAATTAATGTTGGTTCGGCTTTTTATTTTTAGGAAAATTCTTCTTAACATTTTTCTTTGCAAATTGTTCAGGTGCATGAGAAAAACTTGTTTGAACCCTTTTTACAGAATAAACGTCAGGTAATGATTGAATACATGCAATAACTTTTCTTAATGTGTTAATATTATCAAGTTCTATACCCAGTTCAATGATACCAATATTATTTTGTTTAGATTTAACATTTGCATAGTTAATGTTTGTATTGTTATCAGAAACGGCAGAAATAATATCTTTAAGCATTCCAAGTTTATCATTTGTTTCAACACGTATGGTTGTACTATATGTTTTGTGCAAATTATTTCCTGCCCATTGAACGTCGAGCAATCTTTCAGGTTCAACATTTTCAAGAGTTTTACAGTCCAATCTGTGAACAGAAACACCTTTTGAACGTGTAACGACTCCAACAATCGGTTCTCCGGGAATAGGGGAACAACATCTCGCAAAGGAATACAACATCCCTTCCAAACCTATTACATCTTTTGTTTTTGTTTTTTTAGGTTTATTTTGTGCAGTTTTTGAAATTAAGCTTTCCTCATCCTCTTCTTTTTTAGGCTTAGGAATTTTATTCAAAATTTTATTAACTGTGGTTTCTCCATAACCCAATGCTGCAAATAAATCTTCTGAGGATTGATAATTCATTGTGTTTGCAACTTTTTCAAGTTCGCCGTTTTTCATTAATTCGTCAAAAGTTGCTTTCGTAAGTTCGTGTTCAAGAATATTTTTACCCATTTCAACATGGTCTTCACGTTTATTCTTTTTAAACCATTGTCTTATTTTTGATGAAGCAGCTTTTGTTACTACAAAATTTAGCCAATCAAGGCGAGGTGCGGCTTGTTTTGAAGTTAAAATTTCACAAATATCACCGTTTTTTAATTTTGTATCAAGCTGTGCTATTCTTCCGTTTACCAATGCCCCTATCGTTCTGTGTCCAACATCAGAGTGAATACGATATGCAAAGTCAACAGGTGTAGCTTTTACAGGTAAATCAAACACATCTCCGTTTGGAGTAAATACAAAAACTTGATCTGAAAATATATCGAACTTTACTTGATTAACATAATCTTCTGCATCTTTTGAGTTTTTATCATACTCAACCATTTTTCTCATCCAAGAAAATTGCATATCTGATGCATTATCTGCTTTTTGAGAGCCTTTTTCTTTGTATCTCCAGTGCGCAGCAACCCCGTATTCAGCAATTTCATGCATCTTCCATGTTCTTATTTGAACTTCCAAAGGTTTTGAACGTGGACCTATTACAGATGTATGTAGAGATTGGTATAAATTACCTTTTGGCATTGCTATGTAATCTTTAAATCTACCGGGGATAGGTTTAAATTGTGAGTGAATCAACCCTAAAACTTCGTAACATTCTTTTTCTGTATCAACTATTACACGAACGGCTGTAATATCATACATATCGTGAAAAGCGATATTTAAACGTTTCATTTTACTGTAAATACTGTAATAGTGTTTTGCTCTACCAGTAATTTGTGCTTTTATTCCGCTTTTTTCAACGTCTGCTGATATTTTTTCAATTAAAAGATTAACTGTATCTTCTCTTTCTGCCTTTTTTTGTGATACAAGCTGTACTATTTCATAATATTTATCAGGTTCAAGATATTTTAAAGACAAATCTTCAAGTTCTGCCTTAATTTTTCCAATCCCTAAACGATTTGCAAGCGGAGCAAAAATATCTAAAGTTTCTTGAGCAATACGTTTTTGTTTTTGTGTTGCCATAAAATTAAGAGTTCTCATATTGTGCAATCTGTCTGCAAGCTTTAAAAATATAACTCTTATATCTTTTGCCATTGCAATAAACATTCTTCGAAAGTTTTCAGCTTGACGTTCTTCTTTTGATTTGAATTGATACTTACTTAATTTAGTAACACCTTGAACCAGACTTAAAACGTCTTCTCCAAACATTTCCTGTACTTGTTCAGGTGTCGTGTCCGTATCTTCAATTACATCATGTAAAAGTGCGGCAATCAATGTTGAGGTATCAGCTTTTAATCCTACCAAAATCTTTAAAACTTCAACAGGGTGAATTATGTATGGTTCACCTGACACTCTAAACTGTCCGCTATGAACTTTTTTTGCAAATTCGTACGCTTGTTCTATTTTTTCTATATCTTCTTTTGAACGATTTTGTTCTTCAAGAGATTTTCTTATATCTGCAAATAAATCTTCATCTGTCATGGTATAATTATTTTACTCGTATTATTCTATTTTTACAAGAGGTTTAGCAAAAATTGGAATTAAAACTAAAATTAAAAATTTCTCCAAATGCATCTAAATGTGAAATTATAAAAACAGAGACAGAAATAAAAATAAAGCTTACTGCTCAACCAATTGAAGGTAAAGCTAATAAGTGTCTTATTGAATTTTTATCTAAAACTTTTAAACTTGCCAAATCAAATATTGAAATATTAAAAGGCGAAACGGGAAGAGAAAAAACGTTATTATTTAAAAATCTTGATGAAGAAAAATATAATAAACTTCTTGATAGCCTTACTTTATAAGGCTTTTTTAAAAACTTCCTCTTTTTGTATGATAAGTTTTTGTTAACAAATGATGTAAAATGGATACCGTTATTAGCAATTGTCGAAGGTATATATGGAACAAGAAAAAAGCTTTAAACGCTGGTATGACAGAGATGAAACAGTTAGTTACATGGTAAAATTAATGGAACAATGTGACGATAAGCTTCAAGTTGAATGTGCAAAAATTATTATCGAAAAAGCAAAAGAATATGGTGTTAAAATTACTGATAATGAGCTTGAAGAAACTGTAAAAAGTTTTTTTAGACGTTGGTATGATAAAAATAAAGTTGTTCAGGAAGCTTTTGAATATCTTCGCCAATCATCATTTGATGTTCAAAAAGGTATTGCTTTTACAATTATTGAAAAAATACAAGATTTATAATTTTTATAAATATCAATGGCATTTATTTTTAATTTAGAATAGAATAAATATATTACATTATTCAAAGGAACGAAATGGAACAACAAAAACGTTGGTATGATATAGACCCTACTGTTAGCTTAGCAGTAAATTTAATTAGAAATTCCGCAGAAGATGTTCAGTTAAAATGTGCTGATTATATAATTACAAAAGCAAAAGCTTTTGGTATAAAAAATGAAGAAAATATTTTAACAGAAGCTTTTACGTATATTTTACGTCGTTGGTATGATAAAGATAAAAAAATAGCAGAAGCTTTTGAATATTTGCGTTCTGCTCCTTTGGATTTTCAAAAAGAAATATCTCTTGAAATAGTTAACTTTTTACAATATTCAGGCTAATTAATCACTTTTTTTGTTGTTATATATATTAATCAAACTTAAAGCAAACATTATTAAAACAAGTGCAAAAATATAAATAAGGTAATGTTTTATTGAGCCTACTGAATATGACGCAATGGCACCGCCTACAATAGCAACTGATGTAAGTATTGCAACAGTATTTTTTTGTGAAAAACCAGCTTTTAAAAGTTTGTGATGAATATGTTCCGCATCTGCAACAAAAGGTGATTTACCCTTTAAAATTCTTCTTAAGCTTGAAAAAGTTATATCCATAATTGGAACAACCAAAATAACAAAAGGCAATAAAATTGCCAAAGTTGCTGTTTTCATAACTCCAGCTATAGATAAAGTTGCAAGTAAAAATCCTGAAAATAAAGCTCCTCCATCACCCATAAATATTTTTGCAGGATTGTAATTGTATGTCAAAAATGCCAAAGTTGAACCTGCTAAAATAAAAGCAATTAAAGCGCTAATAGGATTTGCAGGAATCATAGAAACTGCTATTATACCTAATGTGATTGAATTTACGGAAATAACGGAACCTGCTAAACCATCAACTCCATCAATGAAGTTAATTGCATTACTTATGCCTACAATCCACAATATTGTTATCGGATAAGATAAAAGTCCAAGTTCAAATACACCGCCGAACGGATTAAAAATTACATCAATTTTAACACCTAATAGATATACTAATGTTGCAATTGCAATCTGTATAAACAGTTTAAACTTAGCATTTAAATTATAAATATCATCAATTAATCCTAAAAGGAACATTAAAGAACCACCTAAAAGAATTCCTGATAATAAACTTCCGTAAGGATAATAGCTTAAAAATACTAACAATAAAAAAGTAAGCATGGTGCTGGACCAAATAGCAACACCACCCAATCTCGATACAGGAATTTTATGTATTTTTCTTTCATTTGGAACATCAACTAAGCCTTCTTTTTTTGAAAAAGCTATAACAGAAGGCACAATAAATACCCCTAATATATATGAAATGACTGCACCTATTATTTGGGCTTGTGATAATTTTATTAAAATAGTACTTCTCCTTATTATTTGTATAATGGATATTTAGAAAGTAATTTTAAAGAGCGTTCTTTTAAATTCTTTAATCCTATTTCATTATCTGACGAATATATTGCAGATGCAATAATTTTTGCAACTTCTCTCATATCGTCTTCTTTAAAACCTCTTGTTGTAACAGCAGGTGTGCCTAATCTTATACCGCTTGTAACAAACGGACTTTGAGGATCATTTGGAACTGTATTTTTATTAGCTGTAATACCTACTTTTTCCAAAACATTAGCCATATCTTTGCCAGTTTTATTTAATCTTCTTAAATCTAATGTCATTAAGTGGTTTTCTGTTCCACCACCAACAATATCCATTGCTTCATCCATAAGAGTATTTGCAAGCATTTTCGCATTTTTAACAATTTGTTCGGCATAATCTTTGAATTCAGGTTTAGAAGCTTCTAATAAAGCAACAGCTTTACCTGCAATAATATGTTCTAAAGGTCCGCCTTGAATACCAGGGAATACTGCTTTGTCTATTCCTAAAGCGTGTTCTTCTTTACACATAATAATACCGCCTCTTGGACCTCTCAAAGTTTTGTGAGTTGTAGTTGTTACAAAATCTGCATAAGGTGCCGGAGATGGATGAACACCGCCTGCAATTAATCCTGCAATATGAGCAATATCAACCATTAAATAAGCGCCGACTTCATCTGCAATTTCTTTAAATCTTTTGAAATCTATTATTTTAGAATAGTTGCTTGCACCTGCAATAATCATTTTCGGTTTATGTTCTTTTGCAAGTTTTTCTACATTATCATAATCTATTTCACCATTTTCATTAATACCGTAACTTACTATGTTAAAATATAATCCTGAAAAATTAACAGGAGAACCATGTGATAGGTGTCCGCCGTTAGATAAATCCATTCCTAAAACTGTATCACCTAATTTTAGAGCATACATAAATACAGCCATATTAGCTTGTGCACCGCTGTGTGGTTGAACATTTGCGTGGTCCATGTTGAATAATTTACATGCTCTTTTTTGTGCTAATTCTTCTATTTTATCTATTTCTTCACAACCGTTATAAAATCTTTTATGAGGTTTTCCTTCTGCATATTTGTTTGTTAATACGCTTCCGCATGCTTCCATTACAGCTTTTGATGTTATATTTTCACTCGCAATAAGTTCTATTGTATCTTGTTGGCGTTTTAATTCACCTTCAATAAAACCTGCTACATCAGGATCAACTGCTCTTATAATTTCAATATCCATAATCATCTCCTACCATACTAATAATTTTTTTAATTATAAAATAAAATTTTTACTCTTGGCAAATTCATGAAGATTTGTTTTGTGTAATCTAAAAAGACACGACATAGATTTTGTAAAAAATTTAAAATTTCAATAAAAACTTGTTTAGGGCTTTTTAAATTTTATTAAAAACAAAGTTTACAATTTGTTACAGTTAAAAATTTTTACATAAAGATTTTGTGAAGAATTAGCTTTTTTTATTCAAAATATGGTATAAAGATAACAGAGCATTTTACGAGGAGAGGAGATAACATGAATAAATACGTAGAACGAGTTTTGGAAGAAACTAAAAAGAAAAATCCAAATGAACCGGAATATTTACAAGCAGTAGAAGAAGTTTTAACATCTATCGAACCTGTTGTTGAAAAACACAAAGAATTTGAACAATTAGGGATACTTGAAAGAATGGTAGAACCCGAAAGAATAATCACATTCAGAGTTTCATGGATTGATGACAAAGGTCAAGTTCAAGTAAACAGAGCGTTCAGAGTTCAATACAGTTCACTAATAGGCCCATACAAAGGCGGTTTAAGACTTCATCCTACAGTAAATCAAAGTATTATGAAATTTTTAGGATTTGAACAAATATTCAAAAACGCTTTAACAGGTTTACCAATTGGTGGTGGCAAAGGCGGTTCAGACTTTGATCCTAAAGGAAAATCAGACAGAGAAATCATGGCATTTTGTCAAGCCTTTATGACAGAATTACAAAGACATATCGGTCAAGACGTTGACGTTCCTGCAGGAGATATTGGAACAGGAGCAAGAGAAATTGGCTATATGTTCGGACAATTCAAACGTATCAGAAACGCTTATGAAGGCGGCGTTTTAACAGGTAAAGGTCTTTCATACGGCGGATCTTTAGCAAGAACTCAAGCAACAGGATTTGGACTTTCTTATTTTATGAGAGAAATGCTAAAAGCTAACGGAAATCAATCATTCTCAGGCAAGACCGTAACAATATCAGGTTCAGGAAACGTTGCAATTTACGCTTGCGAAAAAGTAACTGAACTTGGAGGTAAAGTTGTTGCAATGAGCGATTCAAACGGATGTATCTATGATAAAAACGGTATTGATTTAGACTTAGTAAAAGAAATAAAAGAAGTAAAAAGAGGAAGAATCAAAGAATACTTAGAAGTTCACAAAGATGCGGAATATATGGAAAGAACAAGCGCAGATTCTCCTATTTGGACAATTAAAACAGATATTGCTCTACCTTGCGCAACACAAAACGAAGTAACATTAAATTCAGCTAAAAAACTTGTAGAAAACGGAGTTATTGCTGTAGGTGAAGGCGCAAATATGCCTTGTACAAAAGAAGCAACAGAATATTTCTTAGAAAAAGGAGTTTTAGTAGGTCCTGCAAAAGCAGCAAACGCAGGTGGTGTTGCAACTTCAGCAATTGAAATGAGCCAAAACTCTATGAGATATTATTACACATTTGAAGAAGTTGATAAAAAATTAGACGGAATAATGACAAACATCTTCAAATCATGTAAAGAAGCTGCTGAAGAATACGGATTTGGAAACAATTACGTAGCAGGTGCAAACATTGCTGCATTTTCTAAATTATCAGAAGCAATGAAAGCACAAGGTGTTGTATAAAAAAACACTTAATAAATCCACAAATAATAGGGCGAAAAATTTCGCCCTATTTCTTTATCTAAATAAAACTTATGCAACCATAGAAAATCTGCCTGATATAGTTTCTGGAGTTTTTCTATAGTTTTTATCAGAACCATGTTTAAATCCATATTTAATCAAAGCTTCATTAACTTCTTGCTTAGATACTTTTAATTTAGAAGTATCAAGTTTAATCATACCATTAGATTCTTTTTCAAGAGTTTTTGCAACAACAACAGGATAAGCTCTAAAACCTTTCATAGCTTGTTTGTTATTAATTTTTTCAATAACACCATCCATATATTGTTGCATATAACCTTTAACTTCAGGATGCTTTTCAATCCATTGAGGAAGTGGCATGTTTCCTCTTAAAGAGTTAGCAGCTTTTGAGGCATAAATATAATTTGATATATTGTTAGCACCAGGTTCAGAACCATCTTTAGGATGTCTGCATCTAATATGCTCAATAGAACCTACAGAAGAAGCAACAAGAGCTTGTCCAATTTGCCAAGATTCTTTTTCTTTTTTAGTATTAGGATCTTTTTGAGTAAATTTAACAATAAAAGAACTTACTGTATCATGAGCACGAGGAAGTTCTTCTGCCATATCTTTTAATTGTTGAGCTTTATCTTGTTCTTTCATTGTAGAAGTAATGCCTTCTAATTTTTCCATAAATCTTCTTCTGCGGAAAATGTAGTTAGCATCTTGTTTATCAATGATACCTTTAGATTCATATAAAAGATTAAATACTTTATCAGAATCTTTTTCGTCATTAATTTTAACTTCACTCATTTTATTAAGCACGTTAACTTCGTGATTTTTAATATTTTCTAAATGTTCAGGGCGAACAAGATCCAAAACTTGTCGAAGATCCTTTTTAGGATTTTTTTTGCTCAATCTTTCAATAATCCCAAAAACTTGTTTTTCAACTGGTTGCATTCTATCTTCAAAAGGTTTTAACAAAGCAACAGATTCTTGTGCAGTACCTGATAGTGTTTTTTTATTTAAATGAGAAACTTCTTTACCGTTAATAATCGGAACACCTGTATAAGGACAAGGGACTCCGCCTAATTCACGAATAGCTCTACCCTCTTTAGTGTCATCAACGGAAGTAAACGAAATATTAGCAGTTGAACGAACAAAAACATCTGACTGCAAACCTGTACTTTTAATAGGATTAGATACCGTTTTTGCCGAATAATCAGGAACTATAAATTTGTTCTGTAACACACTAATAGGATTGAGCATACTGTATATAGTATCCTCAATCCTAAAAATTGCTATTTCATGGTATAAATATTTACATTAGTTAACTTTTATTTTTAAACTTAAGAAGGTATTAATGTCTTACCGTCATCAGAAAGCTTATAAGTTTTGCCATCATTACCTTTTACAATTACAGTACCATCATAATTACTTTGAGCTGTATAACTAATACCATCTATGTACAGATTTTGTCTGGTTCCAACTTGGTTTTTAACACCATTTATAGCATCTTTGGCACTATTATCTAATGCTGAAACAGATATATTTGTACTAGTAGTTGTAGACCCACCAGGAATAGTTATCTCAGAAACTGCAGTAGAACCTTTATCAGCCTTCGGTTGAGTTGCCAAAACATCAGGTTGCAAACTAGTTTTTTGTTGAGGTTGTTTTTTCGCCTGTTTAACTAAAGCCTTTAGCTCATCAGCATTATTGTAATCATCAACTGAAATACCATACTTAGTTATTTCTGCGGAATATTTTTGTTCGGCTTTGTTTAATTTTTTAGCTGCTTTCTCTTCTGCTTGTGCAGCCTTTACTGCTGCTTTAACAGCTTTATATGCCTCATCACCGGTCATTCCTTTTGTAACAATTTTATCAATATCTATATCATAATTTTCTGCTTTATCAAGTAATTTAGAATAACCAAAATGAATAGTGTCTTCACCCTTTCTCATAGCTTCATTTAATTGATCAGCAGTTAAAGTTCTTGAAGGATCTTTCAATGATGTAAAAGTACCATCACCATTGTCTTTATATCCCCAATCGGCATCTGTTTTCTTATCATTATACGGAATACCTCTGGCTTTTACTACATCAGATTTTTTACCTGCTTCTTCATCAGGTTTTGTTTCCGATGTATTAAGTTTTATTTTAGATAGATCATCTTTACCTATTTCAGGAGGTGTAGAAATAGATACCGGACCAGACATTGCTGCAGCAAGTGCTACATTCTTTTTAGGATTTAACAAATTATCTATTTCAGCACCAAAGTCATTACTTGTATCTAAGTCAAAGCCCATTTCTTCACTAGCTTTACCATAATTTAGAGTAGTACCTTCTGCCAATTTATTATGGTTTAATTTTCTATTATTATCCTCATCGTCTTTTGTTACATGGCTAAATATGTTGCCTACATTTGCAGTTTTTTCACCTTTTAAACCTTTTACAGATTTCTCTAAAGAGTCCAAATCAGTAGCTTCTAGCTCTTTGTGAGTTTCTTTATCTATTAATGTATATGTTGTTTTGCCATCTTTATCTGTTTCGGTTTTTAGATCGTATTTACTTAAATCAATCTTACTAACATCAAGATTTTTTATACTGTTTTTATTTGCCAAATCTCTAAGGTTCTTAGTTACACAATCGTTGCCGCCACCATCAATAGTTTCATCACCTTTGTTTCGTAGTGTTACTTCTAGTTCAGCCTGTTTCATTTCTTCGGTTAATTTTTGATATTCTGTATAATTGAAATCATACTCTTCTCCAAGAGCTTTTAGTTTACCCTCAGTTTCTTGTGCAGCATTCATTAATGTCTTTAAGTCATTATCAGATATCTTTTTTTGTTCTCCATTGCCTTGAATATCTTCTTTTAACTTTAAAAACTTAGCATATTCTAACTTGTTTTCTTCATATTGCTTTAATTCTTTTTCATAAGCTGGAAGTTTGTTATTTTTATAATCCTCATATTTAGTTTGTTGTTCATCCCATTTTTTTTGAGCATTTTTTTGTACAAGTTTCACCTCAGGAGCCACAGATTCAGAATCTGTAACAGTAGGTCTTTCACCTGAAGGAGGCGCAACCTTATCAGGTTCCTTAGGAGCCGTCGGCTCACTTTGTACTTTCATATTAGATAATATCATTATTTTTTGAGCAGTGTCTTTATCAAGAGCTTGCGAATTGCCTTCCGCATCTGCTATTTTTACTTTATTCTCTTCAGCAATTTTATTTATAGATTGAATCTGCATCTGTGCTGAGGTAAACGCAGCTTTTCGTTCCGCCAATTTTTGATTTAAAGTCGCTAATTTTGGTGTTGTCGACACATTTGTCATATTAATCCTTCCTTTCATGAAAACATACTATTACCCTATATTGTTTTTGTCGGCATAATTATTTGGAACTTTAGGATCAAAAATAGCCCTAAACATGCTAAAATAGCCATGTCCACGATTATTGTTGATTTTCAAAAATTAAGATTCGTTTTTACAAAAGTTTACATATTAATTTTAAACATTCATTTTCTACAAAAAATTTATGATAAAATAAACAATATAGAAAAAGGAGTTATTCATGTCAGGAATCAGATGGTCTTCACTTATACCAAAAAAACTAAAAAATGCTAATACAGGTGAACAATATAAAGCTTTTGATAAAGATAAGGATGAAAAAATTTCTAAAGAAGAATTTATCGGAGCTTTACCCAAATTAGTAAAAACATTTGTTGGCAGTAAAAAGTTAGACAAAGTTATATCTTTGTTTGATAATGACGGCGACAATAAAATGAGTAAAGAAGAAATAGACAAATATTTGACTGAAAATTACGGAATCTCTTTTTCTGATGCTTCAAAAATGACAACCGGCGAACTTGTTGACTACATTCAAGATAGTGAAGATAAAAAAAAGAAAGATAAGAAATAACTACAAATTTAAATAAAAAATACCCTCTATAAAAGCAGGGTATTTTTTTGAGATATTAATCTAATTTAGTATTTCTAAAAATATACTATGTCATTTAACACAATCTTCTTATCATGTTATATTAATATCTAGATATACAAATATAGAAAGGGAAATTTATGTGTAATTTTTTAAAAAAGAATTTAGAAGAATTTAAAAACTTCGCAATGAGAGGTAACGTTATGGATGTGGCAATAGGTGTCATTATCGGTGCCGCTTTTGGTAAAATAGTTAACTCTATGGTAGATGATATTATTATGCCTCCTCTGGGCTGGATTTTAGGCAAAGTAGATTTTACTAACCTCTACTTAACACTCCCTAACGCGGACGGACAATTTGAACACTTTGCTTCACTTGAAGCCGCTAAAGCAGCAGGTGCCGTAACTATTAACTACGGCTTATTTATCAATACTCTTATAAGCTTTTTAATCGTTGCTTTCGCTGTATTTATCCTCGTTAAAGTTATTAACAAAATTCAAGATGTAGCTAAAAGACCTTGTGAACCAACTGAAGAAGTTTGCACAACAAAACAATGCCCAAGATGTTTTTCTACAATTGATATCAAAGCTACAAAATGTCCTCACTGCACAGCTGATATATAAGTGATAATAAAATAAATAAATAAATGCACAGCAAACAATTGTAAATTTCATTTAAAAGTGATAAAATAATGAAGTAAAGGAGTTTTATTATGGGTACAAATTCTGTACATAACAACAATATTTTTCAAAATAATTCAGTAAATAAAAAATCAAAAATGCCTGAAAGCTATATTTTAAGACAAACTGATGATGAACTTATGTCAGAATTAAGCAATAATAAAAAAATATTTGAATTACCTTCATATGAGTCAAGTTCTCAATTATTTGGCAAAGTTCAAAATTCTCAACCTAAAAATCCATCTGAAATTTTTGGATTAGAAAAAAAATCACAAAATAAAACATCAGCAAAGAATACAGATATCAATACGAAAATAAAAAATCATATTGCAAAAGTCATAAAAGAGGATGAAGATAGAGGTAATTCTAAATATACTCCTGAACAAATTTCAAGTCTAATTGTAAAAACTTCAAAAAAATATGATGTTGACCCTTTGATTGTAGCAGCTATTGCAAAACAAGAAACTCATTTTACACAAGAATTATCAGGTAAAAATGGTAAAGGTATGATGCAACTTACATCTATATCTCTTAAAGATATGTACCAACGTTCTAAAATTTATGGAAAAGAACTTAAACCTCTGCTTGATAAATACGGTTCGTTTGATAAGTTACTTATAGCTGTTAAAAGTAACTTGGCTGTTAATATTGAAGTTGGAACTGCTTTATTTAAAAACAAATTGAAAAATGCCAAAGGGAACCTTACAAAAGCACTTCAAAACTACAATGGATCTTCATTAAAAGTTTCTTACGCAAAAAGTGTTCAAGATCATTATAAAGAAATGAAAAAATAACTTTTAAAATTAAATATTATGCTTTACTAGAATAATTTATAAAAAACTGCGTAATTCACATAACACAAAAATGTTATAGTTATTTTTTATTGTTGACAAAACACTTAATCTGCTCTATATTGTAAATAAGGAAATAAATCACGATTAAAAAAAAGGGGGTAGGATTTATGCCACGAACTAAAACTAAAAAAGATACTACTGTTGAAAAATTAGAAAAAGCTTATCGTTCAACTAATTTGGTAGATAGCGTAGAATCATTGGATTTATTAATAAAAAGAGTTAAGAAAGCCCAAGAAGTTTATTCAACTTACACACAAGAACAAGTTGACGCAATATTTAAAGCAGCGGCAACAGCAGCAGACAAAGCGAGAATTCCTCTTGCAAAGATGGCTGTAGAAGATACAGGAATGGGTATTGTTGAAGATAAAATTATCAAAAACCACTTTGCGGCAGAATATATTTTTAACAAACACAAAAATGCAAAAACTTGCGGAATAATTAAAGAAGACAAAAATAACGGAATTAAAATTGTAGCTGAACCTTTAGGTGTTATTGCAGGAATTATTCCTACAACAAATCCGACCTCCACTGCTATATTTAAGGCTTTAATATGTTTAAAAACAAGAAATGCAATAGTATTTTCACCTCACCCAAGAGCTAAAAAATCAACTATTGAGGCTGCAAAATTAGTACTTGAAGCAGCTGTTAAAGCAGGTGCGCCAAAAGATATTATCGGATGGATAGATACTCCGTCAATGGAATTGTCAAACGCATTATTACATCATCCGGATATAGCTTGTATCTTAGCAACAGGCGGGCCTGGTATGGTTAAAGATGCTTATTCATCTGGTAAACCTGCTCTTGGTGTAGGCCCAGGAAATGTTCCTGCAATTATTGATGAAACTGCTGATATAAAATTAGCGGTATCTTCAATTTTAATGTCAAAAACATTTGATAACGGTATGATTTGTGCTTCAGAACAATCTGTTACCATTGTTAAAGAGGTTTATGATGAAGTAAAAAAAGAATTTGAATATAGAGGAGCATACATTTTATCAGAAAAAGAATCTGAAAAATTAGCAAAAATCATCTTAACTGAAAACGGAACAGTAAATCCTGCAATAGTCGGTCAACCTGCCTATGAAATAGCTAAACTTGCAGGATTAAAAGTTCCTGAAACAGCTAAAGTTCTTATTTCTGAAAGAAAAAAAGTTGAAACAGAAGATGCCTATGCGCATGAAAAGTTATCACCAATTTTAGCTATGTACAAAGCAAAAGATTATTCTCAAGCCGTAGATATGGCTCATGATTTAGTTCTTTTAGGCGGAGCTGGTCATACAGCTGCTTTGTATACTGATTCAAGAACTCAAGAAAGAATAGATTACTTTGCAAAGAAAATACCTACTTGCAGATTGTTAATCAATTCACCTTCATCACAAGGCGGTATCGGAGATTTATATAACTTTAAATTAGAACCGTCATTAACCCTTGGCTGCGGTTCATGGGGCGGCAACTCTGTCAGCGGTAACGTTGGCGTTGAACATTTATTAAATTGTAAGACAGTTGCTGAAAGGAGAGAAAATATGCTTTGGTTTAAAGTTCCACCAAAAGTTTACTTTAAAAGAGGTGCTACAGATTTAGCTTTAAGAGTTTTAAAAGATAAAAAACGTGCATTTATAGTTACTGACAGATTTTTATTCAATTCAGGAGCTATATACAACATAACAAATGTTTTAGATGAACTAAACATAGATTATCAAATATTCTTTGATGTAAAACCTGATCCTACATTATCTACAATTAATGAAGCATTATCAATATTAAGACCTTACGAGCCTGATTTAATTATCGCATTAGGCGGAGGTTCACCTATGGATGCCGCTAAAATTATGTGGTTAATGTATGAACAACCTGAAACCGTATTTGAAGATATTTCAATGAGATTTATGGATATAAGAAAAAGAATTTGCCAAATACCTGATTTAGGTAAAAAAGCGACAATGGTTTGTATCCCTACAACATCAGGTACAGGTTCGGAAGTAACACCATTTGCAATTATTACTGATGATGCAACTCACGTAAAATACGCTATTGCGGATTACGCTTTAACACCAAATATGGCGATTATTGACCCTAATTTTGTAGATCATATGCCAAAAGGTTTAACAGCGGCATCAGGTATTGACGCTCTTGTACACGCTATCGAAGCTTACGTATCTTGTATGGCGACAAACTTTACAAATGCACACGCATTAGAAGCAACAAAACAAGTATTCAGATACCTTGAACGTTCATATAAAGAAGGAGCTAATGACCCTATCGCCAGAGAAAAAATGCACTATGCAGCAACAATAGCAGGTATGGCTTTTGCTAACTCATTCTTAGGATTATGCCACTCTATGGCTCATAAACTTGGAGCTATGTTTAACATTCCTCACGGCGTAGCAAATGCATTATTAATTCGTCAAGTTATCAAATACAATTCAACAGATTGTCCTAAAAAACAAGCTACATTCCCTCAATACAAGTATCCTTGCGCAAAAGCAAAATACGGACAAATAGCAGATGAATTAGGCTTAGGCGGAAAAAATGATGACGAAAAAGTTGAATTGTTAATAAACGAAGTTGATAAATTAATGAAAGCAATTGACTTACCAAATTCTATAAAAGATTTTGGAGTTTCTAAAAAAGACTTTGATGCAAAACTTGATGAAATGGTAGAACTTGCTTTTGATGATCAATGTACAGGTGCAAACCCTGTATATCCGTTAATGGCTGATATTAAAAAACTTTATATTGACGCATATAACGGTATTGTTTAAATAAAAGACACATTTTATATTTTGCGCAGAAAGTTAAAAACTTTCTGCGCAGGTATATCAATGCTTATAAAAAGAGGTTTCAATGAATATTCCCGATAAAGTAATTAACAGATTAACCCTATATCATTATATTCTGGAAGATTATAACGAAAACGAGAATATATCCAGTACAAAAATTGCAGAATTATTGGATATTGATAATTCTCAAGTCAGAAAAGACATCAAATATTTAAACAATACAGGCAAATGTCGTGTGGGATATAATGTTCAAAAATTAAAAACTGCAATAGAAAATGAACTTGGTTTCAAAAAACAAAGAGATGCATTTATTATAGGCGCAGGGAATTTAGGTTCAGCTCTTGTAAAATATGACAGCTTTAAAAATTACGGACTGCAAATACAAGCAATGTTTGATAACGACACAAAAAAAATCGGAACAGAAATAAATAATAAAAAAGTCTTCAACATTTCAGAACTGCCTGAATTATCTAAAAACCTCAAAGTAAACATAGCAATATTGACAGTTCCTAGAGAATACGCAAAAGAAACAGCAAAATTTTTAGTAAATTCAGGAATAAAATATATTTGGAATTTTACGCCATGCATACTTGACGTTCCTAAAAACGTCAAGGTATGGAACGAAAACTTAATCGGAAGCTTCCTTCAGTTTATCAATAAGGATGAGATGTAATTAACAATACAAAATGTATTTCTATGCAGATGGTTTATAATTAGGATCATTCATCCTATTTATTTCTTCAAGAGCTTTATTAAGTTTTTTAGTTTCATAATCATCAGGAGCAGGCAAAGCTACATCACCCAATCCAGGGGCACCATTTGAATTTGGGATAAAGAAAGATAAGACATTTAGAGCCACTCTACCTGCGACTCTCCATCCTGACTCATTGTGTATTTCAGCTTCTGCATCAGCTCTTTCTCTCTCTTCGCGAATAGCTCTACCTCTTTCAACCTGTTCTTGGTTACGAACTTGATTTGTAAGATTATTATTTAAGTTCATAGAGAAATTTCTTGCTTCTTCGAGTCTTCTATTTTCTTCTGCTTCCGCAGCTTCTCTTGCAAGTTTTGCTTGACCTTGATTATATTTTACAAAAGCCTGATCTGTTGTTTGTAAACCTGACGTATCGATTTCGCCATTTAAGGTAACATATTTAGGATCTTTTATTGAGCCTACTTTCAATTGACCATCTGAACCAACATTTCCGTTTTCAATATTTCGCTGTTTTATTTCATCTGCTTTTGCACTTAATTCAGAGGCTGACGGTTTATAATTCGGATCATTACCATGTTCTGCTTTTAACTCCATCTCTGCATAATGCTGCCAGCCTTTATTATTTTGAACAGGAACATCAGTTTGAATTTCTGCTTCAGCCTTTTTTTCTTCTTCTGCAGCTTTTGCTTCCTCAGATGCTTTTGCTGCTTCTGCTTCTGCAACAGCTATATCACTTTTTATGGTTTTATTATCTGCTTGCAATTCTTTACCATCAGCATCTAATTTTACGCCATCACTTTTTAAAGCTTCACCTGTTTTTACTAAATCTGTTTTTTGATTATTAAAATCTGATATTTGAGAATCATAATTAGCCATTTCGGCTTCTAAATCACTTATATCTCCTTCAATAGCAACTCTTTCAGTATCATCTTCACAAGAATTTAAACTAGCTTGCAATGAATTTAACTGACCTTGAACACCTGTACGCAAATTTTGAGCATCAGCTATTTGTCCGTCAACTGCTTTTACTTCTCCGTCATTTGCGGAAACATCATGTGTATTTTTATCTATATCGGTTGTATTCTTTTTAATATCACCTTCATTTCCAGATAATCTAACTTGTAAAAACGATAATTTTTGCGCCGGATCAATACCCATAACATACCCCATATTTTACTTACTCTACTAATATCGGCAATATATACATGAAACTTTAAATCCATTTCATATATATATAAGCTATATTAGTTGATAAAGCAAGGCTTTAGTCATTTTAAAGCAAATTTACAAAACTTAACCATTTTAAAACAAACAATAAAATTAATCCATTGGAGGAACTATAAAATAATAAATCGTATATTCTCTAGGCATTCCAAATGCATTCTTAACAGAGAATTTATACTCTGTTGGTTCTATTACAAAATTATCAGACAAATACGGGCAAGATAATCTTGTATATCCAATTGTAGAATCATAAGTTCTATCAACAATCATTGCACCCGATTTCTTTAAATCTTCCGCATCCAGCCAAGGATCTTTGTATCCATGAGTATCAAGAATTGTTTTTGGATGTATATCACCATAAATGGTCAAAGGCAATGTCCATTCCAAATACCCGCCTACATATTTTATTGGAGTATCATATTTTTGAGCCCAGGCTGATTTTAAATCACCAAAAACTTCTGCAACAGGATATCTGCTTCTATAATTTTGTTCAACAGAAAGCAAACCGCCTAAAGCTAGAAATATTATAAACATTACAACATATGCAGATTTAAGAGTAAACACAAATTCTTTTTTTGTAATATTTATAGGGAAAAAGTAAAATAACATTATTCCTAATAAAAACCAAAATTCAAAACCCCATCTTGGGCGCATTGTTCCGCCATCAGCTAAACCCATTAATAAATGTAGTATTATCGGAACAAATCCTAACAA
This sequence comes from uncultured bacterium, assembly GCA_902783785.1. Lineage (GTDB taxonomy): Bacteria > Cyanobacteriota > Vampirovibrionia > Gastranaerophilales > Gastranaerophilaceae > UBA791. The sequence continues at coordinate 31,215 of CACZSH010000036.1, forward strand.
CAATAAAAACCAAACATCTTTTTTATCATAATTTTCAATTAATTTAAACGGAGACTTAAATTTCTTTTTTAGCAAAGCAAAAATAATCAAACATCCTAAAATAAGTGCTATTTGCATAATAAAAAACAATAACGGAGCTGTTAAATGGTTAATCCAACTGTTTGAAGTTAACTCTCCTTCAAAATACAAAAATGGGAAGAAATCATATTTAAACAGCCATAAAATATGCGGTAAAAATATTAATAAAGCTAAAATAACAGAAAAATAAAAAAATCTGTTTTTAAAAACATCTCTCTTAAAACAACATGCCCATATAAACATAGGCAAAATTAAAAATGCAGTCTGATATTTATTTAAAAACGCTATTCCAACAATTAACCCTAATTTAAACCAATCCTCAGCTTTATTTTCAGCCATACAATTGTAAAAATAAAAAGCAATTGCAGGCAATATAAATAATAGGATAACATCAGGATTAAAACCGTAATAACCTGTTATATAACTATATACCCAGCAACCTTCAAGAATAACAACGGATAACATGGCACAATTTTCGTCAAGAAAATACTTTGCTAGTCTGTATATATAAACAAACCCTGCAAGAATAAAAGTTTGACTCATAAAATAAACACAAAAATCAGACTTAAAAGGCATGTAAGCCAAATAAGTAAGCCAACCCGCAAGAGGAGGATGTTTCGGAGTTCCAAAATCATGTAAAGACCCCCAATAAATACCTTCCAAAGCATCAGTCGGCATTATTGTTCTAATCAAACCAACACCCGTCCAAACAAGCAAGTGTACTAATAAAAATATGTAAAATAATCTTTTTTCAGATTCCAAATTTTTCCAAAAATTAATATTCATAAATAATCTCTCTTTCTGACTTTAAAAGTATACATCAAAAATTAATTATTTACTTTTTTGTTAAATTAATAGATTTTGTAATTTTTATTATTTTTAGAATAAAGTATTATCTTCTTTGTTTTAATCTACTTTTTAAATAAAATTTTAGAGGTCTGAAACTCAGACCTCCATTTTCGTTAATGGTGGGCAGGGGTGGATTGTCTTGAGTAGCTCGCATTAAACGTGTCTACGAATTTTCTTTTCCGAAACTTCGTTTCTTCCAAAGAAAAGTCCTCCGCACTCTGCTCGCTCCTCGCTCGAACCAGACAAAGCTCCGCCTTGTTGTGGTTCTCATCCACTCTTACACACAACAAAAAAGAGGTTAGGAGCTAAACTCCAACCTCTTTTTAAATTTGGGCAGGGGTGGATTCGAACCACCGTAGACTCGCGTCGGCAGATTTACAGTCTGCTCCCTTTAGCCTCTCGGGCACCTACCCATATTTAATTGCCTTTGACGAGATTTGAACTCGTGGCCTCTCCCTTACCAAGGGAGTGCGCTACCCCTGCGCCACAAAGGCGTTATATTCTTGAT
>CACZSH010000037.1 GCA_902783785.1 uncultured bacterium
TATTGAATAATATACAAAAGCGTTAGTAAATAATTTCTAACGCTTTTTAAATTTCAACAATTTAATAATAAAATGTTACTATTGACAGAAACGAAAGTTTGAGTTATTATGTTTCTATTAATAGTAACGCAGAGGTGATATGTTAGTCTTAGAAGAAATATCTAAAATAATTTTTAATTTGGATACTGAAAAAAAAGTTTATGATTTTATGTTAGAAATTTTAACAGAATCTGAATTGGAGATACTCTCTAAACGATGGCGTATTTTATCTATGTTGCATGAAGGTAGAACTCAGCGAGAAATTTCAAAAGAATTAAATGTAAGTTTATGTAAAATTACTCGAGGTTCTAAAATTTTAAAAAATCAGAATTCAGTTATAACAAATTATTTTAATAGTGGAGATTATTATGAGTACAGAAATAAAAAGTAGTATATTACCGGATAAAAATGGATATTTTGGTGAATATGGTGGAAATTATCTTAATAATGATTTAAAAACAGAGTTTATAAGAATTGAGAAAGCTTTTTTAGATGCAAAAGGTGATGAAGATTTTAATAATGAACTAAATTATCTTTTAAAGTATTATGCTGGTAGACCTAGTCCTGTGTATTATGCAAAAAATCTTTCAAAAAAATACGGAGCGGATATTTATTTGAAGCGTGAAGATTTAAATCATACTGGAGCTCACAAAATTAATCATTCCTTGGGTGAAGCATTACTTGCAAAACGTATGGGTAAAACTAAACTTATTGCAGAGACAGGTGCCGGTCAGCATGGTGTTGCTATTGCTACAGCTGCTGCTATTGTAGGGCTGGCTTGCGATATTTATATGGGTGAAATTGATGTTATAAAAGAAAAACCAAATGTTGACAGAATGAAAATTTTGGGAGCAAACATTGTTGTTGTTAAAAGTGGAACTAAAACATTAAAAGAGGCTGTAGATGAGGCTTTTATCGCATATTCAAAAGAATATGAAACTGCTATGTACGCAATAGGTTCTGCTGTTGGACCTCATCCTTTTCCAATGATTATTGAATATTTTCAGTCTGTTATAGGTCGTGAAGCAAGAGAACAATTTCTAGAACAAGCAAATGTTCTTCCAAATCACGTTGTTGCGTGTGTTGGTGGTGGTTCTAATGCTATAGGCATGTTTAGCGGTTTTCTTTTGGATAAAGAAGTAAATTTATATGGGGTTGAACCATTAGGAAAAGGAGTTAAAGTTGGAGAAAACGCTGCCAGTATTACTTATGGTAAAGATGGAATATTACATGGTTTTAAGTGTTTGTTACTTCAAGATGAAAATGGTAATCCTGCAAATGCATATTCAGTAGCTAGTGGTCTTGATTATCCTGGTGTTGGTCCAAAGCATTGTTACCTTCATAAAATTGGTAGGGTAAAATATGATGTTATTAATGATGAAGAAGCTATTAATGCTTTTTATGAATTATCTCGTTTAGAGGGTATTATTCCTGCTTTAGAAAGTTCTCATGCCGTTGCATATGCTTTAAAACTTGCTAAATATAATCAAGGTGAAAAAATTCTTGTTAATTTATCAGGCAGAGGTGATAAAGATATTGAATTTGTTATGTCTAAGATGAATTTATAATTAAATTAGCCATAAATAGTTTTGATTTATGGCTAATTTTATGCTGCTTTTGGGATATATTTTATTCCGCTTAAATTAATATCTTTTCTTTCTCTTGTTGTCATAGATAAAAAAGGCTCTCTTTCTGTTTGTTTATTTTCTTTAAAAGTATCTTTACACAAACCTTTTTGCCACCAAGCACAAGTTTGACATAAGTTTTTATGTATATCTTCTGTTATTGTAGTTTTTAATTTATTTAAAATATCCTTATATTTGTATGTTTTACCTGTTTCTATTCCGATAAGGTTTTTAACTTTTTCATCAAGTTTATTTACGTTATCATCTTTACAAATGGCGGATTTAGAGCCATCATTTGGACATTTTTGGCATAAATCATCTTTGCCGCTTAAAATAACTATGTCAGTATCTGGATTGTTTTGTAAATATGTAGAAATTCTATCCCAGCTTGTTTTCTGGGTTTGATTATAATTATAGCCCTTGTATCCTTGTAAACATAAGAAATGATGCGGTCTTAAACCTATTGACATTAAATTCCCCTAACTTCATTAAAAAATGTATATTCAATAATATTAAACATCAAATTTTAAGTGTAGTCAAATTTAATAATAGTTTTATCTAAATATTTTCTTCTGCAAAAGCTTTTACTTCTTTACGTTTAATCTTACTTGTAGCTGTTCTAGGAAGTGCTTCATTAGATATTACAACATTTACAGGACGCTTGTATGGTGCAAGTTGAAGTGAAAGAGCGTTTACTTCTTGTTTTGAAACTTTGTATAGATCTTCTGTGTTTCCGAGTATTTCTTTATTTGGTACTACAACAGCTGTTACAACTTCTGTTCCGTCCTTTTGTCCGCCTTTTCTGATACAGCCTACAACACAGACATCCAGAAACTTATCACTTTTTTCTAAAACAGATTCTACTTCTTCAGGAAATACTTTTTTACCGCCTGAAAGTACAATCATATTTTTAATTCTGCCGGTTATTTTTACATAACCGTCTTTATCAATTTCTGCAATATCTCCTGTATGAAGCCAGCCGTCTTCTTCTACGACTTCAGCTGATAGTTCAGGTTGACCGTAATATCCTTTCATTATGTTATCGCCCTTTACAAGGAGTTCTCCAGTTTCTTTATCTATTTTTACATCTACGCCAGATATTGGTCGTCCTACTGTACCTAATTTATTTGCTCTTGGTGTATTCATTGTTACAACAGGAGAAGCTTCAGATAAGCCGTATCCTTCATAGATATTAATTCCTAATCTGTTTATAAATTTTGCTACATTCAAATCTAAAGGTGCGCCACCTGAAATACATCCGTCAAATTGTCCGCCCAATCCTTTATGTATTTTGGGAAATAGCATTCTTCTTATTTTGTAGCTTGGTATAAATTTGGCAAAATTATATTTAATCTTAAATAAAAATTTGAACCAAGATGGTTTTTTACTTAAATCATTTTCAATAGAAGTTTTAATCAGTTTTAAAAATGCAGGTACTACAACCATAAAAGCTATTTGTTTTTCTTTTAATATGCTAAATAAATTATCAGGTTTAAGATTTTGCGGATAATAGATAGTTGCACCTAAATTTAAAAATGTTAAAAACCCTACAGATAACTCAAATAAATGATTCATCGGTAATATAGAAAGAAGTTTTTTACCTTTTATTTTTGGAAAACCTTCACTAATACTTTTTACTTGAGACATCATATTTTTATATGTTATTTCAACCCCTTTTGGCTTTCCGGTAGTTCCTGATGTATAGATTATAAGTGCTGTTTGGTTAAGACCTCTGTGTCTCCATTTTTTATCCTTATAATCACTCATTTCGTATATAGATTTAATATCTTTATCTTTAGATGCCTCATTTACAACGATAATTTCTTCAATTGATTCAATATTTTCTTTCATTAATTTTGCAATTTCAAGAAATTTATTAGATACAAGTAAAACTCTTGGTAAACAATTTGATAAAATAGAATTTATTTCATATTTTGTTAATTTTATATCAATAGGAACAAGGGTTGCACCTGCAAGAACCGATGCAAAAAGTACAGATGCCCATTCAGGTCTGCTTTCGGATATGATACAAATTTTATCACCTTTTTGTATTCCTGCATCAATCAAATATGAAGCCAAATGTCTTGCCAAAATACCGATTCCTTCGTATGTAAGTTCTTTCCAGCCTACAGGCGAATTTTTGCTCAAAGCTATTTTATTTTTTAAGTCCTTTGTTTTTTCTTCCAAAAATAATAACAACTTTTGTTCTTCTAAAAATTTATGTTTTTTTTCTGCTTGCATATCAATAATCCTTAATCAAATATTTGGTTAGTTAGGTCATTTTAATATATAATTAGTGCTTTATTATCTCCAGTATCCCTTATCTATAATATATCATGTTTATATTAAATTTGTCTATAAAGTATTAAAATGTTTTATTGTTAAGTTTTGTAAACTTAAATTTTATTTGTAAAAAAGCTTATTAATATTGAGTTTTAGCCTTATTATATACCTAAAACCATGATGAACATGGAGTTTAGGGCTAAAGTTTTAAAACAGAAGTGCCGATATAGAATGTGTTAGGACAAAAGACAAATTACAAAATACTATAGGTTGCATGTAGGGGTATGTGCGAAAGGAAACTGATAGGGGACATGTAATTAGTCGCAGGTAAAA
>CACZSH010000038.1 GCA_902783785.1 uncultured bacterium
ATTAAATTAATATCCTCGTTAAATTCAAAGAAAAGTGTGAAAGTGTGTTAGTCAAGCCGCCAACAAGGTGGCTTTTTTATTTGGAAATTTATAATTTAAAAATACCTGATTTTATTCCTATTTTTGTAATTAAATATTGAATACTAACTTTTAAAACACCAAATCCATATTTGCATGAATTTAAAAATTTGATAGATGAAGCTTCTTTAAAATATTTGGTCGGACAAGATATTTCACCGATTTTATAATTTTTAAATAGCATTAATGCTAATATTTCATTATCAAATATAAAATCATCACTTAGTTTTTCATAAGGAATATTTTTTAGAACATTTTTTGTAAAACCTCTAAAACCTGTATGATATTCCGAAAGATTTTCTCCGCTACAAATATTTTCAAATTTAGTCAAAATTTTATTTGCGATAAATTTATAAATAGGCATACCGCCCTTTATGGCAGAATTACCTAATATTCTCGAAGCAATAACGGCATCGTATTCATCAAAGGCAAGCATGGAAGCTATAGCCGGAATTAGCTTTGGTGTATATTGATAATCAGGATGAAGCATTATAACAATATCAGCTTTATTTTCCAAAGCAGCTTTGTAACATGACTTCTGATTTGCACCATATCCTTTATTTTTACGGTGTTCTATTGTTCTTATACCTAATTCTTTTGCTATGTTCAGAGTATTATCACTTGAATAATCATCAACAAGTATAATCTCATCAACAAAATCACGATAAATTTCATCATAAGTCTGCTTTAATGTCTTTTCCGCATTATAAGCAGGCATTATCACAATGATTTTTTTGCCATTAATCATAAAACTATAAAAAATTAATCTTCAATAGCTTTTACTTCAACTGTAATATCTTCTTCTTCATTTTGAGGAGCTGATTCCATTCTTATAGAAGAAGCTTTGTCTTTTGAAGTTAGAGCTTTATCTTTATGTTTTTGAACTTGTCTTAAAAGCTTATCAGAAAGTAAATCAATACTTGCATACATAGATTCTGCAGTTTCTTCTAAGTGAATAGATGTAGTATTCAATTTACAAGTAACTTCTGCAATATGTTTTTCGTTAGCAGCAGGATTTTTAATAACTGATAAAACAACTTCTATACCATGAATTTGATCATAGTGTGTTGCTACTTTACCGATTTTTTCTTTTACATAAGCTTTTATTGCGTCTGTTATTTCTATATTTCTGCCGTTAACGTATATATGCATTTTAATAAACCTCCAATACTTAAATGCTTCTTTGCAATATTTACAATATTAAAAACATAAAAATAAATCAATTATATTGTAAACTAATCATTAATAATTTGTTGAATTTCGACATCAGGTGTACCTAAAACTCTAACCAATTCAAGTACGGAAGCTTTCATTTGACATTTTTGAGAGGAACCTGAAAAGAAATCTTTATAAAAACAGCCTTCGCAGTTACAACCCCTTTTGTAGCATTCTAACGCGGTTGGTGTCCATCTTCTTACGGCAACAGCTCTGCCCATATCACGACTTCTAAACACTTATATTTCCTCCAAAGTTTTTATTTTTTATTTGATTAATGCGCATGTAACAAGTACAATTACATGCCTATCTCCACCCTGCAATGCCTTATAGACAATGCTTTAATAACATTATAAATACTAAGGTTCTATTTTCAAGCTAATTTGAGCCCTATATTCACAATTCGCAACATACCATGTAAACATGCTTAAATCACGCTTTTTAGGTGTGTATACAGGTTTTAAACATGGGTGCCTACATGGTTTTAGACTTTTAAATCATGAAAACCCATGCATGTGGCTAATTTTCATGATTTGAAAATCGTTGATTTTTTATGAAGTTTTGTAAAAACATTAAAAACCCATGCTTTTAAGCATGGGTTTTTTATATATTAGCATGGTCTATTTTGCAGCTATAATCTCTATTTCCACAAGTGCATTCTTGGGTAATTCTTTTGCTGCTACACATGATCTTGCAGGTTTTGATATAAAATATTTTTCGTATATTGTATTAAATTTTTTAAAATCAGATATAAAAGCTAAAAAACATGTTGTTTTTACTACATTTTCAAAAGTCATATTTGCAGCTTTAAGTATTTCTTCTATATTTTTACAAACTTGTTCTGTTTGGCATGTTATATCTGTATCTGCAAAATCTCCTGTTTTAGGATCAATTGCAATTTGTCCTGAAGCATACAATGTATCATTTACTAAAATTGCTTGTGAATAAGGTCCTATTGGTTCTGGTGCATTTTGTGTATAAATAATTTGTTTCATATTTTACCTCTTATTTGTTTTCCTTAATTTTATAGCCGGCATTTTTAAATGCTGTTTTTATTTCATCAAGATGCTGATGATTTTTTGTTTCCATTGATATATTTAAAAAACAACCGTTGATGTCTGTACCTTTTCCGCCTTGTTTGTGGCTGACGCGTATAACATTTGCACCATGATTTGCTATTATTGTTGATACTTCTTTAAGTTGACCTGGTTTATCTAAAAGTTCAATTGTTAAGTCAGTTAATCTTCCGGATGTTAAAAGACCTCTGTTTATTACTCTTGAAAGAATATTTACGTCAATATTTCCTCCTGATACAATACACGCTGTTTTTTTACCTTTTATAGGAACTTTATTAAACATTGCGGCTGCGACAGATACGGCTCCTGCTCCTTCTGATATTAATTTTTGTTGTTCAATAAGAGTCAATATTGCTGTTGCGATTTCGTCATCTGATACCGAAACAACTTCATCAACATATTTCGAACAAATATCAAAAGTTGTTTCTCCCGGAGTTTTAACCGCTATTCCGTCTGCAAATGTTGATACTGATTTTAAAGTTTCTATTTCATTATGTTCCAGTGCATTAATCATACTTTTCGCACCTTGTGCTTGAACACCGTATACTTTACATTTCGGATTTAATGTTTTTATTGCAAAAGCAACTCCTGAAATAAGTCCACCTCCACCTATAGGTACAATTACCGCATCTAAATCAGGCATTTGATTCATTAATTCTAAACCTATAGTTCCTTGTCCAGCTATTATTTCGTCATCATCAAACGGATGAATAAAGATTGCATTTGTTTCTTTTTGATATTGAAGAGCTGCATTATAGGCGTCATCATAAACACCATCAATAAGTTTTATCTCTGCTCCGTATTTTCTGGTTGCTTCTATTTTTGAAATTGGAGCAATGCTTGGTATAAATATTGTAGCCTTTATACCTGCATTTTTTGCTGATAATGCTACGCCTTGGGCATGATTACCAGCAGAGCATGCTATTATTCCACGTTCTTTTTCTTCTTTGGTTAATGTTGAAATTTTGTAAAAAGCTCCTCGAAGTTTAAAAGAACCTGTTAATTGTAGATTTTCTGCCTTTAAATAAATTTCACTTTCTGTGTTTAAATTTGGTGCAGGAATTAAGTCAGTTAATCTTGCAGTGTCTTTTAAAACTTGTGCAGCTTTATAAATTTTGTCTATTGTTAGCATAAATTATATCCTCTTTTAGTTTTATACTACAAAAGAATAAATTTTGCTTGAACTTAACAAATGTTTAATATATCATTTCCCATGTAAATATATGAAAGGATAGCATGTTGGAAGAAAACGGTTTTGTAGAAAATGGATTTATTGTTAATTTAAGTAATGCAAAAAATGCTGCAGAAGTTATATATGAGTTGAGTACAATACTTGAAATGCCTGAAACGAAAGGTAAGAAAATTTGTTTAAAACTTGAAGATGTAAGTTTAAATCAATCTCAACTGCTAAGTATAAAAGCGTTAATTGAATCAATGGATTGTACTTTAAACTTTATTGATACGAATTCGGAAGAAACAAAGGATTCTGCTGATAAAGTAGGAATTCAAATAATAGAATTCAAAAATGAAATAGAAGTTCCGGAAATTAAACCTGATGAAAAAGATTTTGAAGTAAATCATTCTGATGTACTTTTTGAAAATAATGAAGATCATACTGCATTTACAGAATTGGCAACGGAAGAAGGTTTAATCGAAAAGAAAACATATGAATCTTTAGAAGTTGAAGATATAATAAAAACAGAATCTGATACAGAAGATTTATCAAAACTTACCACATTGTATTTAAGACAAAATCTACGTTCAGGACAAACAATAACTTACGATGGACACATTGTTTTAATAGGTGATGCACACCCAGGCTCTGAAATTATTGCACGTGGTGATATAAGCGTATGGGGTGTATTGGGTGGTATTGCTCATGCGGGCTCTAAAGGTAATGAAAATGCTGTTATTAGAGCTTTAAAATTAAACGGTATTCAATTAAGAATAGCTAATTGTTACGCAAAACGTATGGATATTGTTAATATTCCGTACATTCAACGAAGTGCTTCTTATACACCGGAAGAAGCAAAAATTGATAATCACCAAATAGTTATAAATACTACATTTGAGAATAAGGAGAAATAATGACAGGTAAAGTATTAGTAATTACATCAGGAAAAGGTGGTGTAGGTAAAACTACTACAACTGCAAATATAGGAACAGCTCTTGCAAGAGCAGGTAAGAAAGTAGTTTTAATTGATACAGATTTAGGTTTAAGAAATTTAGACTTATTACTTGGTTTGGAAAACAGAATCGTATATACAATAGTAGATGTTGTTGAAGAAAGATGTAAATTGAAGCAAGCTTTAGTAAAAGACAAGAAAAATCTAGATTTATGTTTGCTTGCAGCGGCACAAACAAGAGATAAGTCTGCTATTACCGGAGAACAACTTAAAAAAATATGTGATGAATTAAAAGAAGAAAACGATTACATAATAATAGATTGTCCTGCAGGTATAGAACAGGGGTTTGAAAATGCTACAACTCCTGCAACAGAAGCTATTGTTGTAACTACTCCTGAAATGTCTGCTGTTAGAGATGCTGATAGAATTATTGGTCTTTTAGAATCTAAAGAACATATAGAAAGTCACAAACTTTTGATTAACAGAGTAAGACCAAATTTAATTAAGTCAAACGATATGATGAGTGTTGATGATGTTCAAGAAATCTTATCGTGCAGTATAATAGGTGTTGTTCCTGAAGATACAGGTATTATTACTTCAACAAATAAAGGTGAACCTATTGTAAATGATGAAAAATCTTTGGCAGGTCAGGCTTATCAAAATATAGCAAAAAGAATTTTGGGTGAAGAAGTTCCATTTTTAGATATTGATACACCACAAGATTTGGTATCTAAAATTAAGAAATTTTTTATTGATTTATTGGCTAAACTTGGTAAATAGTAGGGAGTAATGGGCAATGAGAGATATTTTTGCGGGATTATATAATAAAATAGTTGGTTTTTTTTCTAACGTTGAACAAAAAGAATCCGATGAATCAAAGAATGTTGCAAGAAACAGATTAAAACTTGTATTAATGCAAGATAGAACAAATTTAAATCCGGCTCTTTTAGAAAGAATGAGAGGCGAATTGATAGACCTTCTTTCTAAATATGTTGAAATGGATAAAGAAGCTTTGGATTTGAATTTTGAAAATGACGGAGATTCTATTGCGTTAATGTTGTCTATTCCTGTAATTAGAGCAAAAGAAGAAGCAGAAATTGAAGCAGCTTTGAAGGCTGAAGATGAGGCTAAAAAGGAACTTGAAGATAAGTTGAAAGCTCTTGAAGAAATGGAAGAAGCTGACGAAGAAGATGATGACGAAACTGAAGAAGATGATTCGGAAGAAGATGATGATAATGATGAATCTGATGATGTAGAGGAAAATGATTCGGAAGTTGATGTTACAGATAATATAGAAAATTCTGAGAATCAATCTCAAAATGATGAAAATGCAGAGAAACATCATCATAAGAAAAAGAAGAGAAAGAAAAAGAAAAAATCGTTGATAAATATTCCTGATATTATAGAAGTTAATGAGGTATCAGAAGAAAGCGAAGATGCAGAAGAAATTTCTGAAAATGCTGAAACAAGTTCTGAAAATCAATCTGAAGATAATGAAAAATCAGAATAAAATCTAAATAAAAAAAGACTTCATTTGAAGTCTTTTTTTTATTCTGCAATTAATATTGTTTCGTCTAAAATATCATCAGGTTTTGTTCTCATAATTCTAAATTTATAATTTAGGTTTAGATTTTCTATCCATTTTTTTATTTCAAAGAAATCTTTTCCAGAGTGATAAATACTTATTAGTAATACAGGCTTTTGGTTAATGATAGTATTTTTTGCCCCTTCAAGAAGTTTCATTTCATCACCTTCTATATCACTTTTTATTATTCCGACTTTAAGATTGTTTTTGTTTACAAAATCATCAACTGTAATGGTATTAACAGTATGTTTTATGTCTCCATGTTTTGAATTAGCACCATATAAATGATTTAAATAAACATATATGGTTTTAGGTTTATTGTTATTGCTAAGGCAATATTTTTCAGGAATTATTCTCTTTTCCATTTTATTAAATCGGATAGTTTTCAAAAGTTTTTCATAATTTTCTTCGACAGGTTCAAATGCGTAAACTTTATTTCTTGTATATTCAGCTAAGACAATTGAAGAATCTCCAATATATGCACCTGCATCAATTATAGCTTTATTTTTAATTCTATTTTTATGTTTAATTTTTTCTATTCCATATTTGTTGTACAGAACATGTACTGATCCATCGTATTTTGGAAGATTGTATTTCCCATATTGAAATGTTGAATCATCTATTCCTTTTAATGTATAAACAAATTTATAGAATTTTTTAATTTCATTTGCTTGTCTGTTAGTAAAAGGCATTACAACTTTATGACCTAAATCTTTTGCATTTAAAACAAGTAAAGATGTATCTATTATAAAATCTACTTCTTTTTTACTTTCTTTATCTAAATTTTTTGTAAAAAGTTTATAATCTTCTTTTGAAACATTATTTTTGGCATAGAAATACAGGTCTTTAAATTTTTTTACTTCGTAATCTTTATTTTCAATAATATAAAACGCCTTTTTTGATGGACTATCCAGATATATATTATAACTTGCGCTTATGCAAATTATAAATAATATGGAAAGTCCTATAAATAAAATATTTGTAATATTAAAAAATTTCATAAATTATTTGTTTCTACTAAAAAATGATGCTATTTCTTTATGACTTAAAAGTTTTGAAATCGGTCTGCCATGCGGGCATGTATATGGTTCTTTACAGCTTCTCCAATTTTTTATTAATTCTTGCATCTGCCACATTGTAAGTTCATCTCCGGCTTTTATTGCAGCCTTACAAGATGTTGTAATTAAAATTTTTTCTTCTAATCCGTCTAAATCTCCTTTTAAGTTTTCCAAAATGTCTGTTAATAAATCTTTCGGATTTATTTTGGAAAGCATTTGAGGAATTTTTTTAAATGTTATTTCATTATTTTTTAAAAATGTTATTTCGTATCCAAATTTTTCAAATTTGCTGCTGTTTTCTTGTAAAATTTCATATTCTGTAGGAGAAACCTGTAATATATCAGATATAAAAAGAATTTGTGAAGCAGGTGTTTTTTGAGATTTTAATGTTTCATATATATATCTTTCTGCTGCAATATGTTGATCTATTATTTCAAGCCCATCTTCTTTTTCTATTAAAATATATGTTTTTTTGTATTGTCCAATTATATTTTCTTCTAATTTTTGTGGGTGAATATATTTGTCATCTGAATATTTGTTTACTGATTTATAATGTGTTTTTTCTATTTGAACATCCATCTTTAACTGATTGTCAAGAGGCTTTTGCTCAATAGTTTTGGTACTTAATTCTTCAAGTTTGAATTTTGGTAAATCACTTATAAAAACATCTTCAAATTCTTTATTTATTTGTTTAGGCTCTTCTATTTTTTGAAACTGTGAAAATTCAAAAACGTTTTCTTCATTAAAATTTTCATTTTTAACTTCCATATTGTTTTGGAGAGCCATCTTTACGGCAGAAATTATAAAGCTAAATATTTGATTTGTATTTTTGTATCTTACTTCTTTTTTTGTAGGATGAACATTAACATCCACATCTCGAGTCGGAATTTCAAGGTTCAAAATTACAAACGGATACTTGTTTTTTTCTATCAAATTTTTATATGCCATATCAATAGCTTTTTGCATAACTGCGCATTTTACAGGTCTGGAATTGACGTATGTAAAATATCCTTTTTTGCTTGAACGAGTGTAATCCGGTGTTGATATGTACCCGCTTATTTTTGTTTTAGCTATATCATCAGTTTTTAAAACTTCTTTTAAATATTTTATGGAATCTTTTGCATAAATTTCTTTGACTGTTAAAAGTGTATCGTTTAAACCGTTAGATTCAATTACTGTTTTATCTTCATTTTTTAATATAAAAGCAATATCTGTATGAATTAGTGCTATTGTTTGTATTAATTCTTGGATATATGAAAATTCTGTTTTAGAACTTTTTAAAAATTTTAAACGGGCAGGAATATTGTAAAATAAATCTTTAATTTCCATTATTGTTCCTATTGAACAACCTGTTTTGGAAGTTTTTACTTCGCTGTTTTCACATTCAACTTTTGTTCCGTACTCAAAATCTTTTGTTCGTGTTGTACAAGTAACTTTTGAAATAGAAATGATACTAGATAGAGCTTCTCCACGAAAACCAAGGGTGTGAATATTGTATAAATCTTCGCTATCCTGAATTTTGCTGGTTGCGTGTTTTGAAAAAGCAAGTAAAATATCATCCGGATGGATGCCTGAACCATTATCGGCAATTCTTATATTTCGGCATTCATTTGAAATTTCTATGCTAATTTTTGTTGCACCGGCATCTATTGAATTTTCAACAAGCTCTTTGACAACAGAATATGGTCTTTCGATAACTTCTCCTGCTGCAATTTGATTTATTACGTGTTTAGATAGTTGTTGAATTCTTTTCATAAAAAAATTTTAACACAAATTCATCTAATTATGTGATTTTTTATTTTAAAACAAAGTTTAAAATACTTGTATTATGAGAGCAAATACAA
>CACZSH010000039.1 GCA_902783785.1 uncultured bacterium
GATAACGGAAAAATGTGGTATGATATAGATACTTTTGTTCAGGATTTTGGCTTACAACCACACGAAATGGTTATGATACAAGACAGACTCAAATTTCCTGATAAACCAAAAAATAAATACGGAAGAAAGATTGATATTTAAGGAGATATTACATGGCTTCTACAAATAAATCCAAACCAAAAAAAGATGATTTAGATAATATTATATCAATCATAAAAAAAACAGTTTTTGTTGTTTGGCTATGTTTATTTGTGTATATTTCTGTAGAATTAAGTATTTTTCAAAACAATGATATTGGAGAGAATATATTAATAATTCTTTCTATGATTGTTGGTTCTTATATTTTTGCCATTATTACATCACTTGTTCTTAGATCTATTTTTGTATCTGTTGAAAAACCCAAAACAAAGAATACTCAAGAAAAATTTGATAATGGTAAAAATCAAAATTTAAAAAGCAATGATTTAAATCAAAATCAAGACATAAGTAATACACAAGACAAAACGACTAACATACCTTCTAAAAGAGATTTAATTGTTGATTTAGCAATATGCTCAAAAGAAGAAATACTATCCCTTGATGGATTTAATGCAGAAAAAGCAGAGAGATTCATAAAAGATAGAGATAACGGAAAAATGTGGTATGATATAGATACTTTCGTTCAGGATTTTGGCTTGCAACCGCACGAAATGATTATGATTCAGGACAAAATCAAATTTCCTGATAAACCAAAGAATAGATACGGAAGAAAACTTGATATTTAAGGAGAATTCATAATGTCTATAAATATAGCACTAATACCATTAGCATTAGCAATGAGAGTTGTGATGGGTAAAGACGGATTTGAAGATTTTGTTAGACAAAATGAATTAGTGCGATATACTAATTTTAAAAACTTTAATGACATCGCAAACTCTGTAAATAAAGCCGGTTATGACTTTAAAACGCAATATGGTATTCTTAAAACACATTATAAAACAGGTGGTTATTTTTACTGGGAAATAAGGGATGGCTATTTATGTGCTGTATTTTCTATATATGATGAAAACTCAGAGATAGTTAACTTTATTAATTCTCTTGAAAAAATATTTGGAAAACAAATATTTTATAGTTCTCTTTCTGATATGAATAACAATAGAAAAATGACAGCTATTGAAAATATCAAACAGCCAAAACCTGTAACAGAACAAATTTTTAAAACTAAATTTACGAATAAAAACTTACTTATAAAAGCCTTAAAATCAATTGGTTTAAATTGTAAACAAAGAGATGATGAACTCATTTGCAGCAGTGATAATTATACGCTTATTTTTACTAAAAAAGATGATATTTATGAATTCAAAATTGTTGGTGAAATTAGTAATAAAGATGCTTATATGAAGTACAAAGATATTGATAAAAAATATGGCAAAGAAGTTCAACAAGATGTTATAAAAACTATAAAAGAGAATGTGTTTAAAAAATCGAATATGAAATTAGAAAAAGAAGAAATATTAGAAGATGATTCAGTAGTTATAACAATCAATATTTAGATTTTTCAAAAAGTTAAGGGTTAATGTTAAGATGAACATAAAGATAAAAGTATCTCATATTGAAACTATATTAATATTTATTTTTAACATTATTAATTATATATTATTAAAGCAAGAAATTACTGATTTTATAGCTATTTTAGGAGTTGTGTTAATTACTGTAGAGATTATTATAATATTTTTTTTCCTTCGATATCATTTCCATAATTGGTTTAAAAATAAAGAACTCAAAAAATCATCGGAAATTAATAGCAATTCAATGAATCAACAAATTTTTACATCTTCGGTAAATGATAATTCAGATTATAAAAATAAAGATATAACTAATCAAACTACTGAAGATTCATGTTTTACAAATAAGGAAGAAGAAAAACAAACAACAATAGAAAATAATAAAGAATCTATTATTGTAAACATAAAAACTTGCACAAAAAGAGAACTAATGTCATTAGATGGATTTAATGATACAAAAGCAAAAAAGTTAATAGAAGATAGAAATAACGGAAAAATGTGGTATGATTTAGATACGTTGGTTAAAGATTTTGAATTACAGCCTCATGAAATGCTTATGATTCAGGACAGAA